>JBDTCU010000201.1:0-10208 GCA_039923415.1 Vulcanimicrobiaceae bacterium | reverse complement strand
CCGGTGCGCTCTGCTTCGCGCGAACTTCCACTGGCGTCCAAAATCATCAGGAATCGTTCGATGCCCAGGCCGAAGCCGACCGCCGGCACATCCGGACCGCCGAGCGACCGCACCAATCCGTCGTAGCGGCCACCCCCGCAAACGGTCGATTGGGCGCCGAGCGCACTCGAGAGTATTTCGAAAACCGTGCGGGTGTAGTAATCGAGCCCGCGGACGATTCGCGGATTAACCTGGTACGGAATCCCGATCTGCTCCAGATAGCGTTTGACGCCGTCGAAGTGCTCGCGACAGCCTTCGCAGAGCGAGTCTTCAAATGCCGGCGCCGAATCGACGAACGGCTGATCCTGCTCAGCTTTGCTGTCGAGTAAGCGCAACGGATTGCGCTCCAGACGATGTTGCGAGTCCGGGCTCAACAGTTCGAAGTGCGGGCGGAAATGCGCGAGCAGCGCATCGCGGTAGCGGCCGCGGCAGTTCGCGTCCCCGATCGAGTTGATGTAGAGGGTTGCATCGGTAATCCGATAGTGCTGCACGAGCGTCCACGCGATCGAGATCACTTCGACGTCGGCCTCTGGTCCGGCGAATCCAAAGCATTCGACCCCGAATTGATGGGCCTGCCGATAGCGCCCGGCCTGCGGGCGTTCGTAGCGAAAGAACGGGCCGTTATAATAGAATCGCTGCGCTCCTTGCTCGAACAAGTTCTGCTGCAACGCCGCGCGCACCACCGGCGCGGTCCACTCCGGCCGCAACGTCATGCTGCGGCCGCCCTTATCGGTGAACGTATACATCTCTTTTTCAACGATGTCGGTGAGTTCGCCGACCCCGCGCACGAAGAGTTCGGTCGCCTCAAACATTGGCGTGCGAATCTCGCCGTAGCCGAATCGACGGGCCAACCCTTGAATTGTTGCCTCAAGCTCTTGCCATCGCCCGCTTTGCGGGGGAATGAGGTCTTGGGTGCCGCGCGGCGCGGTAATTTTCGACATGACCGCACCCTGTTCGAAAGCCTACCATTTATTCATGCCCGGACGCAGTTGCGAGCGCGCTCACAAGTCGGACCAAGCCAGCCCCGGGTCCGTCATTGACGTAATGACCGGCTTTGAGGTAGGATTGAATTGCGCAAGCGACCCGCCGGGTCCACCGATTAGGAATGGGACGAATCCAAAAGCGAACGCAACGGTGCTTTGCGTGGATTCGACTTTGCGTTCGCATCGCGAGTTTTCGACGGCGCATGCATCGAGCGCGAAAGTGCGACGAGACCACAACGAATTGCGGTTTGTCAGCATTGGGCCGGTGGACGGCGAGATAATTACCGTAGTTTGGACGCCGCGTGATCACGGAGTCTGCAGAATCATTAGCGCGTGGCCGGCGTCAAGACGAGAAAGGCGGATGTATTGTAACAACCGTGAGAAAAAATAAGACTCAGATCGGACCAGGCCGAATCGACCGCGCCAAAGTTCGCGCAACGACGGAGGCGCAGATCGCAACTTGGAAGCGTGAGGACGGTATCGACGACGCGCTTCTGGGACCTCCTCGCTATGTTCCGGGCGTAGGCGTGCGCGCTATTCGCGAGCAACTCGGCCTCTCACAACGCGAGTTTGCGCGAACCTATCGGCTCTCGCTGCGCACTATTCAGGAATGGGAGCAGCACCGGCGCGAGCCATCCGAGTCCGCCCGCGTTCTCCTATACGCCATCTCGCGTAACCCGAAAGCGCTCGCCCAGGCTTTACGGCCCCTCACGCGGCAGTAGCCGAATCGCCAGGTTAGCCTGTAACGGGTTGCCTCAAGCTCTTGCCATCGCCCGCTTTGCGGGGGAATGAGTCTTGGGTGCCGCGCGGCGCGGCAATTTCGACATGAATACTTTCTTTCTCGCAGCCGGGGTGGTGCTGCTGGCGGTCCTTCCGATCGGAGTGACCCAAACCGGACTCGCTACCGCGGCCAGCACGCTGTTCGAAAGCCTGCCGTTTATTCTTGCCGGGACGCTGCTCGCGGGCGTGGCGTCCCGGTGGGGCCAGCGCCTGATTCCGCTTCTTGGATGCGGCTGCGGCGCAGGCCCATCGGCACGCTCTCTGCCGGCGGCGGCCGCGACGTGGATCGTCTTGGGTGCGCCGGTTGCACTGGCTCGACTCGGCGCGGCATTCGTGGTCGCGGCAGCGCTACGGCGGTCTTTCCCCCATCGGCACGAGTCCGGTTCCGATCCCCCGCTCGCGCAACTCGCTGGCTTGTTGCCGTTCGCGCTTGGCGCGGCGGCGTTCGTGCAGATCACCGCGGCGTGGCTGGATTTCTCGCGGCTTACGGGTCCGCTCGGGATGCTCGGCGGCGCGATGGTCGGATTCGGTTTCGCGCCTTGCGCCTTAGGCGCAGTCGCAATTGGCGGATCACTGCGGCACACGGCTCCAACCGTCGCGTTAGGATTTCTCAGTGTCGCCGGGATTGTCGACGCTCGCGCATTCGCGTCTCGTCACGTTCGCGCCGATTCTCACGACGGTTTCGCATACGCATGCGCGGCACTTGCGTGCGGGATAGTCGCGATCGAACACGGCGATGCGCTTGTCAATCCACGTTTCACGATCGCACTGTGGCTGTGCGCCGCAGCTTTGAGCTGGTGCGCATGGCGCTTCCGCGCAAACCAAGCCGCTACCGCTCGCTGGGGACCGATGCTGATGTTGATCGGTGCCGTGGTCGGTGCACCCGCGCCCCAATACCACGCAACCGAAACCAGTCTAGCTTCCGCATTTGTCGGCGAGTCGCTGGACTTTACCGGGACGCTAACCCAAACACGCGGCGCTACGACGCTGGTGCGCTACGCGATCACGTGCTGCCGCGCCGATGCGTCACCGGTTGTGGTCCGCTTGAGCCGCTCACTTCCGCACGCGCATGGATGGGTCCGCGCGCACGGTACATTCGTTCAAGTCGGAACCGACTTACGGCTAGCCGTCGATCGCTGGACGCCACTGGCGCCGCCCGCCGACCCATTTGTGTACCGATGAGCCCCCGCTAGTGGCAATATTGCCCGGTACGCCGATCGCTGGATTCACGAACCGAACGCCGCATTTGGAAACAGGCTCCCCGCGGAACTGCTGCTCACCGGCTCGTTCACGGCATTGGTTGAAATTGGCAGATACGTTGAAACAGCGCTGAACGCATGACCGTGAATGCGTTCGACGCGCGACTCGTTCGCCTAGCATTTCCGCTTCGGAGTCTCGAACTCGATACGCTCGTCGAACGTCACGAGCTAAACGCGCTGGAAGGCCTGCGCTCGATCACGACGCCGCTTGCCGAGAAAAGTGTCAATGCGTATGTCCCACGCCCTTTCGCCTTTCCATCGCAAAGCCGCTTCAGCGACGGTACGTTTGGCGTACTCTACGCCGGAAATTCGCTCGCCACTGCCGTTCGGGAGACTGGGCATCATTTGACCCGTATCTACGCCGACGGCAACGCACCGCCGATGGAAACGCGTCGCGTTCGCCTCGCCCTGTATATGCGTGGAAGTGCCATTGTTGATATTCGCCACGCCACCGATCCGGCGATCGCGCCCGCCATCGACAGTCCCGAGACGTATTCGGCGATCCAAAGGAGAGCCTTGTGATGCCGTTCACGAAATGCCTTAGGCAGCACCGGCTTAGATTTTCACTCCCTCACGCGGCTCTAGCAGTTCAACTGGAATGCCGTTTGGGTCTTCCACAAATGCAATTGCGCGACTTCCGCCCGGCGATTTCTTTGGCTCTTTTACGATCTTCACACCCTGTGCACGCAAACGCTCGATCACAGTGGAAAGATCACCGTCAACTTCGAGCGCAAGGTGTTCGTAGCGATTGCCGACCTCGTAGGGCGGATGCTCTTCCAGATCGTAAACGAGTTCGATGTACGAGTTCCAATCCGCGCCGACGAATGCCATGTCGGCGTTTCCAGGATAGTGCAACGGGCCGTCGAGCAGCTTGAGCCCGAGCTTCTCAGTGTAAAACCGGACCGATTCATTCATGTTGTTAACGAAGATCGATGTGTGCAGATAGCGTGACATAACTCTCCTACGCGACAAAGGCGGCGCTGACGGCGTGAGGAACATCCTTAGCTATGTCTCGCTACGCTTTCCCGGGTTTTATTGAAGTTACGGATTTCCAATGGTATTCCCGTTTGAAATCGCTCGGGCCGTTGGATGAGGTAAACTTTTGGCAGCCGCGGCCAACCGGTGTCCAGGCGGAACCAGGCACGCCATGGCTATTTAAACTTCGCAGTCCCCACAACGCAATCGCTGGCGGAGGCTTTTTCACACACTACACTCGCATGCCGGTCGACATGGCCTGGGATACGTTTGGTGTTAAAAATGGGGCCGAGTCCCTTAGGGAGATGCGTCAACTGATTGAGAGAAACGCCAAGCGGCCGATCAGCGAAGTTGGGTGCGTTGTGCTTTCAGAACCGTTCTTCTTCGAACGTGCCGATTGGATTCCCGTCGCGGATTGGAAGTCCAATATCGTCAAGGGGAAAAAATACGATCTATCCGTGGGTGTCGGCGCGGACATTTGGAAAGCGATAAGCGCGCGGATCGTTAGGCCCGCTCAACTAATGAGCCCCCTGATCGAAAGTTTCGGTGGAATGGGGAAACCGGTTCTGCACATGCCGCGCCTCGGGCAAGGCGGATTCAGAAGCATTATCACCGACGCCTATGGCCGGCGGTGCGCGATAACCGGAGAACGCACCATGCCGGTTCTGGAGGCCGCTCATATTAGGCCGTTTTCGGTGGTGAAATCGCATGAGATTCGAAATGGATTATTGCTTCGATCCGACATTCATACATTATTTGACCAAGGCTATGTAACGGTGCAGCCTGACCACCGCTTTCGAGTGAGCAAATCGATTCGCGAAGAGTTTGAAAATGGTCGCGATTATTACGCCTTGGACGGCAAGGAGATTCGCTTACCCATTAACCCGGATCAGCACCCCGATCAAGAACATCTGGACTGGCACAGCAGCGTACTCTTTAAGGGCTGAGTGACGGCAGAAACCTTCTTGGGGCGGGTCTTACGGGCCGTTGCTTTTGCGAAACTTTTTCCCAAGTTCGTCTGCAGGCAGGGCTGGGTTTTGTGCATCGCCGATGCGAACGACGCTATCACTCCGAAATTGATGTGCCCATCGAACCGGATCCTCAGTGCAAGAAATAGCGGTGGGTCGAGAAGACTAAACTCACACTTAGGCGGTCGGCGGCAGCAATGACCTCGGCATCTCTGACGGAGCCTTCGGGTGCGATGATCGCAGTACAGCCGGCGTTGGCGGCTTCTTCGAGACCGTCCGCAAAGGGAAAGAATCCGTCGCTCGCGCAAGCCGCGCCTTTGGCGCCGGCGTCGGCGCGGATCCCGGCTATTTTCACGGCGCTAACCCGATTGGTTTGACCGGCGCAGATGCCGCGAGTTGTGCCGTCGCGCACGATCACGACGCCGTTGCTCTTGACATGGCGCACGATATCCCAAGCGAATGCAAGATCGTGCCACTCCTGAGTTGTGGGCTGACGCTTGCTGACAACCCGCCAGCGTTCGGCTTTGCCGCCCGGATCGAGTTCTTCGGCAAGCACGCCTCCGAGCGCGCTGCGAAGACGTAATACTCGTGTTAGTTCGTCTGGTGCATTTTTAGCGTATCGCATGATCCGCAGGTTTTTCTTTTTCTTGAGAACTTCGAGCGCCCCGGCATCGAATTCGGGGGCCGCGACAATTTCTAAAAAGAATTTCGCGAGCGCCAGCGCACTCGGCTCGTCAATCTTAGCATCGACCGCGATGATTCCGCCGAAGGCCGAGACGGGATCGGCTGCTAGCGCATCGTCGACGGCCTTGGCAACGCTGGAACGCTGAGCAACGCCGCAAGGGACGGTGTGTTTTACGACTGCCGCACGCACAAAGCGTTCGTGCTCGGAACCAAACTCGGCTCCTATAGGAGCGCGAGAGAGCAGTCGCAAGGTGGCGTCCAAATCGAGCAAATTGTTGTATGAGAGTGCTTTGCCGTGCAGCTGCTCGGGCAACGTCTGAGCGTGACCTAAGTAAAAAGCTGCGCGCGATTGCGGATTCTCGCCGTACCGCAAACGCTGCGAGAGCGGAAGAGTGAGTGTTAACGCGCCCGGCAGTTCGCTCGGCAAATGCATTCCGCCCTCGGCTAAATAGTGGGCGATCGCGGCGTCGTATTCGGCGGTGCGTTCGTACGCCGCCACTGCAAAGCTCCGGCGCTGTCCCATATCGAGACCGCCGGTGGCCAATGCTTCCAGATACGCAGCGTATTGCCCAGGCTCGCTCAGCACCGTAACGTGAGCGAAATTCTTCGCGGCGGCGCGCAACAATGAAACGCCGCCGATATCGATCTGCTCGATCGCCTCGGCAAGCCCAGTTCCCTCACGTGCAATCGTCTCTTCGAACGGATACAGATTCACGACTACGGTGGTCATCGCCGGGATGTTGTAACGGCCGGATTGCGCGACGTGGTCCGGATTACTGCGGTCGGCTAAGATCGCACCGAAGATTTTGGGATGCAGGGTCTTCACGCGGCCGTCGAACAATGCCGGAAAACCCGTGAGGTCTTCGACGTCGCGCGCATCCACGCCGTGCTCGGCTAAGAACTTGCGGGTTCCACCGGTGGCATAGATCACCGTTCCCAAGGCCGCCAGCGCCACGGCGAGTTCGGCGGCGCCCGACTTATCTGAGAGCGAGAAGAGCGCGGCGTTAGGCAATCGCCGGCTCGAGTTCTTCTTCGCGCTCGCTCAAGACTGCGGAGATAATCGAACTCACGCCGGGCTCGCCCATCGTGATTCCGTACATCCGGTCTGCGAGCTCCATTGTTTTTTTGTTGTGAGTTACGATGATCATCTGCGAATCGCCGGCCAGTTCGCGCACCATATTCGAGAACCGCTCGACGTTCATATCGTCAAGCGCTGCGTCGACTTCATCGAGCAGATAGAATGGCGACGGCCGAACCTTGATTAGCGCAAAGATCAGTGCCGCGGCGGTCATCGCGCGCTCGCCGCCGGAAAGCGCTGCCAATGACATCATCTTCTTGCCGGGCGGTTGAACCGAAAGCTCGATCCCGGTCTCCGAGAGATTTTCGGGATTGGTCTGCCACATTTTAGCTTCGCCGCCCGGGAAAAGCCGCGCATACATTTCGTTAAAGGCAGCCGCAACTGCGTTGAAGACCTCGTTGAACTTCACTTGGGTTGACTGCTCGATTTCGCGAATCACTGCCAGCAACGTTTCGCGCGCTTTGGCAAGATCGTCGAGCTGTTCGCGCAGGAAGCGCTCGCGCTGCGTCAATTCGTCGCGGTCCGCCTCAGCATTCAGATTGACGTTACTCAAGCGTGCCAAGTCTTCGCGCAGTCGCGGCAACTGAACCGTTACGTCGTCCGGCTCCTGGGCGTAACGCGTCTCGACATCGGTGCACTCTTGATCGGTTGCCGGGTTCTGCGCAAATTGAGAGACCAGCATTCCGAGTTCGGCTTCAATCTCGGCCAGGCGCGTACGATGGCTCTCACCGCCGGCGGCGGCTTCGCGCTCGGCGATCTCGGCGGTTCGAACATCGCCTTCGACTGCGGTAATTTGAGTCCCAAACGCCTCGCGTTCTTTTCGGGCGGCATCGAATCGCAAATCGGCCTCGCGAACGCCGGTGCGCAAGGCTTCGAGGGTCGAATCCGCATTCCGGATCTGTAGACCAAGCGAATCAATTTCAGCAACCATCGCCTCTCGCGCAGCCGATGCGCGCTGGGTATCCGCGTCTATGATCCCCAATCGACCGCGGGTGCCGTCGCGCTCGGCGCCGAGGGCCGCATAGCGTTCGCGCAGATGGCCGCTGCGTGCGGCAACCTCCGACTGAATGGATTCGGCTTGGGTAATCTGCTCTCGCGCCAGCGCAAGTTGAGTCTCAAGCGCTATGCGTTCCTCGTCGCCGTGCGCTTCCGCTCGATCGTCGGCTTGCAGTTCACGTTCGCGTGCTTGTGCTTCGTTCGCTTTGACCACAAGTTCGCCGGCCCGCAGGCGGGCCTCTTCGAAGTCGCCTCGCATCCGCTCGACATCGGAACTTAGGTTGGCCATCTCGGCGCGCACTTCGGTCAGCGCGACCTCGGCCCGCGCGTAGTTTTCTTTGTTTGCGTCACGAACCACGAGGGCATGTTCGCTAGCCGTAGCGGCCGAAAGCACCGCAGTTTCGAGCTGGGTTAGCTTTTCACGCATCGTCGAGAGTTGCTCTCGGAGCGTTTTTGCTTGCACCCGGCGCGACAAGATCGATCTCTCGCGGTGGTAGCGTCCGCCGGTAATGGCGCCGCCCCCGGTGATTTGTTCGCCCGAGAGCGTCACGATCGTATCGCGAAAGCCCTTTCCACGCACGAGCGCAATGCCGGTCTGCAGCGTGTCGACGACAAGTACGCTGCCGATGAGAAACCTCAGGACGCTCTGAAATTCGGGCTTGGTGCGGATCAGCGTGTGTGCGTAGCCGATGACGCCCGGCGTGGCTCCAAGCTCGGGTGTTAGTTCGCGCCCCGGCCGATTCTGCAGGGTGTCGAGCGGCAGGAAGGTCGCGCGCCCCAGCTCTTTGTTGTTGAGAAACTCGATTGCGCGCTCGGCGTCTTCCGAACGAGTGGTAATGATATTTGACAGGCGTGCCCCAAAGGCAACGTCCATTGCGCGGGCATAGCGTTCGTCGACATCGATGACATTTGAAACGATGCCTTCGATGCCGCGCAGCTGCCCGCGCTGCCAGGCTTCAACAACTGCGCGGGTTCCCGGAACGTGCCCTTCGAGCGAAGCCTCAAGCTCTTCAATCGTATGCAGGCGCGATTGCGCACCCGAGAACTCGCTTAGGTAGTCGCGATGCGAAGCTTGCGCACGGGTGAACTCTTGGGCGGTCTGTGCGACCAGCCGTTCGGCGTCCTCGACCCGCGCACGCAGATCCAGCCACTGCGTTTCGAACGTGGTGAGCCGCGCTTCGCGCTGCGCATACTTGTGGGCGGCGCCGCCGGCTGCAATCTCAAACTGTTCCGCGCGTTCGCGGGCGGTATGCGCTTCGGCCGCCATGCGTTCGGTCTCCGCGCGTGCGTTTTCGCCCTGAACACGACGCTCGGCTTTGCGCGCGGCGCGCTCGGCGGCGACCGCTTCGACTTCGCGAAGTTTGGTGAATATCCGATCGAGCTGCGCCCGCGTCGCCGAGAGCTCGGTCTGAGCCGCTAACTCGCGTTCGCGCGCCGACTCAACGTCCGCCTGGAGCGGCACGATTGCGCGGTCCAGGTCCACAATTGTCGCGGCTAGCGTTTCACGCTCTTGTTGAACGCGCGCGACATCTTGCGAAGTCACCGTATTTTGGGCTTCGAGGGTTTCGCGACGTGCGATAGCGGCGGCATATTCGGCTTCTAATCGCGCCAGATCGGCGCGCTGCGTTTGGCCTCCGGTGCGCAGTTCCTCAAGCGCCAAATCGTGTTGATAGATCCGGGTGCGTAAGGTTGAAAGGTCGGCGCTCAGCGAGGCGACTCTGGCCGCGCCGGCACTGCGGATCTCCTCGTTGCGTTCGAGCTCGGCGCGCAGCTGCTCGCGCTCGTCGCGGCGGCTTGCGCCGGCGCGCAGATATGAAAGTATCTCAAGATCGCGAACCTGCGCGCTCAGCTTGCGATAACGCTTGGCGCGCCGCACTTGGGTTTCAAGTTCGGGAATCCGGCGTTCCAGTTCGGCGATTAAATCGTTGATTCGGATCGCATTCTGCTCGGTCTGCTCGAGCCGGCGCAACGATTCGTTCTTGCGCGCCAGAAACTTGTTGATTCCAGCTGTCTCTTCGAAGAGTGCGCGGCGATCGGAGGGTTTGCTGGTAAGGATTGCATCGATTTGTCCCTGCGAGACGATCGCATAACTGCCTGGTCCAAGACCAGTGCCCATCAACAGGTCCATGATGTCGCGCAGGCGCACGTGGTTGCGATTGATGTAATACTCAACCTCGCCGGCGCGGTAGGCGCGGCGTGTAATCTCGACTTCGGCGTACTCAATCGGTAGTTTCCCGTCGCTGTTATCGAAGGTTACCGAGACTTCGGCTAACCCCAGCGGTTTGCGCTTGTCGTTGCCGGCGAAGATGACTTCTTCCATCTTGCCCGAGCGCAGACTCTTACTGCTCTGCTCGCCCAGCACCCAGCGAAACGCGTCGACTAAGTTCGATTTACCCGAACCGTTGGGACCGACCACAGCGGTAATTCCGCCCGAGAAATCGAGCGT
>JBDTCU010000200.1:0-4412 GCA_039923415.1 Vulcanimicrobiaceae bacterium | reverse complement strand
GACGCGCGAACGTTTTATTTCGGCGCGGTTGGCGGTGGCGTCTGGAAGACCGAGAACGCCGGGCGGACCTGGAAGCCGATCTTCGATAGCACGCATGTTGCATCGGTCGGCGCGTTAGCAGTTGCACCGTCGGATTCGAACGTTATCTATGTCGGGACCGGCGAAGCCGATATGCGCTCCGACATTACCTACGGCAAGGGAATGTTTAAGTCGACCGATGCCGGCAAAACCTGGACTCACATCGGGCTAGAAGACTCCCGTCAGATCGGTAAAGTCTTGGTCGATCCGCGCGATTCGAAGATTGTTTGGGTGGCGGCGCTCGGTCATGCGTACGCTTCGAATCCGGAGCGCGGCGTTTTTAAATCAATTGACGGCGGCCAAACCTGGAAAAATGTGCTGTATAAGAATCCCAGCACCGGCGCAATCGATCTGGCGATGGATCCGCACAACGACCAAATCGTCTACGCCTCGATGTGGCAAACGCGCCGGCCGCCTTGGAATGTGTATCCCCCGAGTAATGGCCCGAACACCGGACTCTATCGCACCGCTGACGGCGGCGCCACATGGGAACAGGTGAACGGACACGGTTTGCCCAGCGCACTGAACCGGATCGGCATCGCAATCTCGCCGGCTGATTCCAATCGCATCTATCTGGCCGTGAACGCCAAGAGCGGCGGCGGAATTTATCGTTCGAACGACGCAGGCGCGAGTTGGAAGCTGATGGATACCGACGAGCGTCTCTGGAAACGCGGTTGGTATTTTGGCGGCGTTACCGCGGATCCGAAAAATCCGGATCGGTTGTATGTGTTGAATACATCGATGTATCGGACGGAAGATGGCGCGAAGACCTTTAAGGCAATCAAAGGCGCGCCCGGTGGGGATGACAACCACACGCTTTGGATCGACCCGAGCGATGCGCAGCGCATGATCATGGGCGGCGATCAAGGCACCGTAATCAGTCTTGACGATGCGAAGACCTGGAGTTCGTGGTACAACCAGCCGACCGGCCAATTCTACCACGCAATCGCAGATAACCGCTTTCCATATTGGATCTATGGGGCACAGCAGGATAGCGGCGCCGCCATGATTCTTAGCCACAGCGGACAGACATACATCTACAATCGCGATTGGCAGCCGATCGACGTTGGGGGAGAAAGCGGCTACATTGCGCCCGATCCGCTGCGTCCCGGCATTATTTACGGTACCACGGTTACGCGAGAAAATGTCATTGACGGACAAGAGCAAGATGTCGATCCGACCCTGGCCTATCCGGGGGTTTATCGCTCAACGTGGACCTTGCCGGTCGTATTCTCGGCGGCCGATCCGCATGTGCTGTACTTTAGCCATCAGTATCTGTTCAGAACCAGCAACGGCGGCAAGACCTGGAGTAAAATTAGTCCTGACCTCTCGCGTGTCAACGCCGGTGTGCCGCCGAATCTGGATGCCACTACCGCCGCCGATAATCTCGGGAACCAGCGGCGCGGCGTTATCTATGCGATTGCGCCCTCGCCGCTAAAGCTGGGCGTCATTTGGACCGGTACCGACGACGGCCTGATCTGGAGAACCGCCGACGAAGGACACCATTGGAGCAACGTCACGCCCAAAGCGCTGACGCCGTGGAGCAAAGTCGGCATTATCGACGCTTCGCATTTCGATACAAGGAGTGCCTACGCCGCAGTCGACCGGCATCGCTTGGACGATCTGCGGCCCTACATCTATCGCACTCACGACAACGGCAAAACCTGGACCGCGATAACTGACGGTATTCCGGTTGGGAGTTACGTCAACGTCGTTCGCGAAGACCCCATGCGTAAAGGTTTGCTGTACGCCGGAACCGAGACCGGTGTCTTCGTCTCGTTCGACGATGGCGACCACTGGCAGTCGTTGCAGCTCAATCTTCCGACCGCCTCGGTTCGCGACATCGATCTGCACGACGGCGATATCATCATCGCGACCCACGGCCGCGCGTTCTGGGTGCTGACCGATGCCTCGCCGCTGCGCCAACTGAGTGCTCAGATCGCTGCATCAAAAGCCTGGCTCTACAAACCGGCACTTGCGCTCCGCATCCGCCCGGGGACCGATCAAGGGACGCCTCTGCCGCCCGAAGAGCCGCGCGGCGAAAATCCGCCGATCGGCGCGCTGATCGACTACTACTTGCAAAGCACACCCACCGCTCCGGTCGTTTTCGACATTTATAGCGACAGCGGCAAGCTCGTGCGCAGCTTTTCGAGCGCCGATAAGCCGCACGCAACCAATCCTAAATCAGTGGACTTTCCGGCCTACTGGTTGGATCAGCCCGAACCGCTTGCTATCCAACCCGGCATGCATCGTTTGGTGTGGGATCTACACGATGGAAAGAACGGCCCTTGGGTAACGCCAGGTACGTATACGGTAAAGATGCACGCCGCTGGGAAAACCTATTCTCAAGCGCTCCGCGTCGGCATAGACCAACGTATCAGCGCCGGCAGTGCTGAACTTCGCAAGCAATACGATTTGGCGATGGCGATTCTTGCGACTCGCGCACAAGTACAGAGCCTTCAGGATCAGAGTGCCGCGCGCCTCAAGGTAGCTTCGAAGGAGCAACAAACGCCCGCACGCACCGCTTATCTCAAATCGCTTAATCATCTCATTGGAGTTGCTCCGCCAACCGATCCAAATAACTCTGTGGGGCCGCTCGATACCGACATTTCGAGTCTGCGATATCTCGGCAATGCCCTCGATGGGCTCGAACAAACCGTTGAAAGCGCCGACGCAGCACCTACACCGGATACGCTGGCCGCCTACACACGGCTGCGCGCTCTTTACGCGAAAAACAAAGCGGCTTGGGAAGGTTTTAAGACGAAGGGATAAACCGCGCGTCGAGCGCGATTGGCGCATCGTCGGGCGTCTGCAAACTGGGCTCGGCTGCGAGTTCGTTCGGAACCGCCGCTTCGGTTGTGTGACCGTTCGGGCAGACGATCTCGACGATCATTTCGGCCGGCTCCTGGTCTTCCTTAAATAAGACCGGATCGCCGTTTTCGTCGACGACAAACGAGCGCGAACCGGGAACGGCCAGTTCCGCCTTGCAGACTGCGCAATGCAATTCGCGCAGATGAACCAGATTCAGAAACGGCATTCAAGCGGCCGGACTTTCCCGTTCGTAGAGCGCTTTCTTTAACTCGGACACAGCATCCGCAATTGCGTCAAGATACGGCAGCATCGCGCCTTTAATGCGCTCCAGGCGCTCCGCACCTTCGCCGGTGATGCTGTAAATTCGACGCGAACGTTTGGTGGGATGATCCCAAGTCGCCTCTAGAAAGCCGCGCTCTTCCAGGCGCCGAAGCAACGGGTAAATCTTATTGGTATTGACCGCGATCAGGCCGCCACAGAGCGCATCGATTCGCTGCATCAAGCCGTAGCCGTGGTCCGGGCGAATGCTGACCATGTGCAGGATGAGCACCGGAAAGATCGTCTTGCTCTTGATCGGCCCCCGAAGGACATCGTCGACCGGATGACTCATGCGTGGCCGGCGTAGGCAAGATCGATTTCGCGCTCGAACTTCTGCTCCACAACTCGCCGTTTGATTTTGAGCGTGGGCGAGAGTTCGCCATTCTCGATTGTCAGTTCGCGCGGTAAAATCACTACCCGGCGCACCTGTTCAAACTTTGCCAGATCGGCGGTTTCGTCGTGAACCTGCTTCGCGATAAATTGCAAGACGTCGTGGCGCCCGGCTAACTCCTTAGGCGAGATCTGCGCGTCGATACCCAACTCGCCGCGAACCATCTCCCAGTTCGGCGAAACCAACGCTAGCGGATGGGGCCGCGCGTAGCCGACCAGTAAGACCTGATTGACGTAAATCGAGCGCTTTATGGCGCTCTCAATTCGAGCCGGGGAGATAAATTTTCCACCCGACGTCTTGAATAGTTCCTTTTTTCGATCCGTAATCTTCAAGTATCCGTCAGCGTCAATCGTGCCGACGTCGCCGGTTTTGTACCAGCCGTCCTCCATTACCTCGGCGGTCGCATCGTCGTTGTGGTAGTAGCCCTTCATCACATTCGGGCCTTTGGCGAGAATCTCACCATCCGGCGCGAGCTTGATCTGCATGCCGGGAATCGGCCGGCCGACGGTGCCGAAACGATTGTCGATCAGACGGTTGCAGGTAATAGTTGGCGAACATTCGGTCGGCCCATAGCCTTCAACGATCACAACTCCGAAGCCGAGCAGGGTCATAGCCGTGTCGATATGCAGCGGCGCGCTCCCGCTGACGAAAAACAGGAGTTTATCTAAACCCAACAGCGGGCGCAATTTTTTGAGCACCAATGCGTGCGCCAAGCGGAACTGCATCGCGAGTTCCGGGGAAGCCTTTCTGCCCTCAGCGACCGTCGCGCGCATGTAGTCGCGCCCGACATGGAGCGCCCACGGCACCAGCTTGG
>JBDTCU010000199.1:0-2737 GCA_039923415.1 Vulcanimicrobiaceae bacterium | reverse complement strand
CTGCCGATTGCCGCGATCCCCTCGTCGGGTTCGATCACGTCGCCCGTGCCGCTCAACACGAACAGATGCTCGGGTGTTCCGACGATCAGCAACGCCTCGAGACGGCGCAGGGCTCGATCTTGCCGCCACTCTTTAGCAAGCTCGACCGCGGCGCGCGTAAGATCTTTGTACTCGCTGAACTTGGTTTCGAATTTTTCAAGCAGAGTGATGCCGTCCGCGGCCGAGCCGGCGAACCCGGCGATGACTTTCCCGCCGGCGATCCGGCGAACTTTGCGCGCGCCATGCTTCATAATGGTTTTGTCAAAGGTCACCTGGCCGTCACCGGCAACCGCCAGCTTTCCATCGCGGCGCACCGCCAGGATCGTCGTCGAGCGTATCTTCATCGGAACTCTAGTACCCGGCCCGGACCAACGGAGTTTCAGAGACCTCGCTTCGCCCCAGTTCGCGTTTGAACGCCGCGATTGCGGCCAGCGCGCGCGCAGCCATCCGACCGCGACGCTCGCGTTTGTCTCGAACGTCGCCCGCGAGCGCCGGGAACGGCGCCCAGGTTACATTAGCCGGTTGAAAGTCGCCGGTAACGGTATTTTGCAAATGCGCGAGGACCGCAGCGAATGCGCTCTCGCGAGGGAACTCCAGGCGCGGCAATTCGAGCAGTTGGCGAGCGGCAGCAATCGCGCTCATTGCGCCGCAGGCTGCCGCCTCAACGTATCCTTCGGCTCCGGTGATTTGGCCCGCGAACCAGAGCTGTTCGAATCCCCGCAGGCGCAACTGCGAATCCAACATTCGAGGTGAATCGATGAACGTGTTGCGATGCATGACCCCCAGGCGAAGCCACTCGGCGTTCTGTAAGCCCGGCAGCTTTCCGAAGGCTTCCTTTTGGGCGGGCCAGGTCAATCTCGTTTGGAATCCGACCAGATTGAACGCGGTGCCCTCTACATTTTCTTTGCGCAATTGAACCACCGCATGCGGTGTCTCACCGGTTCGAGGATCGCGCAGACCGACCGGCTTGAGCGGTCCGTAGCGCAGGGTATCGTCGCCTCGCCGCGCCATTTCTTCGATCGGCAAACATCCCTCGAAATACGGTACGCCGCCGGCGATGGCGTCGCTCTCGAACTCTTTGGGTGAGTGCTTGGGAAGCTCTCGCAGATCATTCACCAGTTGCAGATACTGCGCCTTATCGAGTGGAATGTTAATGTAGTCGTCTCCATCGCCTTTCTCGTAGCGCGATTTCCGGTACATCGAGTTTTCATCAATCGAATCGTGCGCCACAATCGGCGAAGCCGCATCGTAGTAATGCAGCCGCCCCCCCACCAGCCGGTCGATCTCGACGAGCATCGCTTCGCTCGGAAGCGGACCGCATGCAACTATCGTGGCTACGGACGGGTCGATTGCGGTCGCCTCTTCGCGGCGAACCGTGATCTTCGGATGATCCTGCAATCGTTTCTGCACGCTCTGCGCGAAGCGCTCGCGGTCGACCGCGAGTGCTCCGCCGGCCGGAACGGCCGCATCCCGCGCGCTGCCGATGATCAGCGAATCGAGCTCCGCGAGTTCTTCCTTGAGCAGGCCGACGGCATTTTCAAGCGCCGCCCCGCGCAGCGAGTTGCTGCAGACCAGCTCCGCCAATGCGTCGGTTTTATGCGCCGGGCCGCTGCGAATCGGCCGCATCTCGAGCAACTCGACCGACACTCCGCAAAGCGCTGCTTGCCAAGCGGCCTCGCAACCCGCAAGTCCGCCGCCGATAATACGCAAGCTGGGCATACTAGGCTGCCTACACCTCGACTGGTTCGCGTTCTTCGCCCGAGCCCAATCTGATCGCGCTGGTATCGTGCTCTTTGTCGGCGCTGCATTCAAGGGTCGTTTCGCCGCGACGCGTCTTCGAGACCACATACCTGCCGCAGATCGGACAGGGCTCCGGAATTACTCGATCCCAAGAAACAAAATCGCATTTGGGATAGTTAGCGCAGCCGAAGAATACTCTGCCCTTGCGCGACTTGCGTTCGACCACCATCCCGCCGTCCTTCGGACAGGTCGCACCGGTGTCTTTGAGAATTGGGCGAGTCGTCTTGCACTCAGGATAGCCGGTGCATGAGATGAAGCGCCCGAATCTACCGGTCTTGATCACCATCGGCTTGCCGCAATTTTGGCAGATATCGTCGGTCGGCTCATCGACGATCTCGATTTTAGGCAGCTTCTTCTCGGCAGCTTCGAGTTCGTCGGCAAACGGGCCGTAGAATTTGCGCAGCACGCCGACCCAATCTTCGGTTCCGACAGCGACCTTATCGAGCTGTCCTTCCATCGATGCGGTGAATTCAAGATCGACGATATCTGGGAAATGTTCGGCCAGGAGATCGTTGACAGCGATGCCGATCTCGGTAGGATGAAAGCGCCGCTCTTGCTGATTGACGTATTGACGGGCTTGAATCGTCTCAACGATCGTGCTGTAGGTTGACGGGCGGCCGATTCGATTCTCTTCAAGCGCCTTTACGAGGGTCGCTTCAGTAAAGCGCGGCGGCGGCTCGGTAAAATGCTGCTTAGGCTCGAGCCGATGAAAATCCAGCTTCTGGTTCTGCTCTAGCTTGGGAAGGCGCACTTTTGCCTTCGGGGCCGGTTTGCCGCTTTTTGCGGCGGCTGCTTCGGCTGCGGCTCCGGGCGCATCTTCATCCTTGCCCTCTTCGTACACTCTGGTAAAGCCCGCAAATTTCATCACGCTTCCGGTCGAGCGGAAGATGTATTTGTC
>JBDTCU010000198.1:0-4066 GCA_039923415.1 Vulcanimicrobiaceae bacterium | reverse complement strand
GCGATCTCGCAATCGCGGCATTTGCGAGGGCGGATGTGGAAATTCGACTCGATTATGGCGGGCGTGAACGCTATCTCCGGGTGAAATTGCCTGCCTGGTGAAGATTGCCCGCTGGGCAACTCAAGAGGGGCCGCTGCCGGTCAACCTGAATAGTGAAATCCCGAGATGGCAAAATATATCTTCTTTACGGGCGGTGTTGTCAGTTCGCTCGGAAAAGGGATCACCGCAGCCTCACTCGGACGGTTGCTCAAGAGTCGCGGGATCAGCGTTTCGATTCAAAAACTCGATCCGTACATCAACGTCGACGCCGGCACGATGAATCCATATCAGCACGGCGAGGTCTTCGTTACCGAAGACGGTGCCGAAACCGATCTCGATCTCGGCCACTACGAACGCTTTATCGATGAATCCCTGACCCGCGCCAATAATGTGACGACCGGTCAGATTTATAATTCCGTCATCGATAAAGAGCGGCGCGGCGATTACCTCGGCGCGACCGTCCAAGTGATCCCGCACATCACCAACGAAATCAAAGCCCACATCAAGCGGGTTGCTGAGGAGAGTCACGCGGACGTCTGCATTGTGGAAGTCGGTGGCACCGTCGGTGATATTGAATCGCTGCCATTCCTGGAAGCGATACGTCAGCTTCGCTACGACGTCGGCGACGAAAACGAGATGTTTGCCCATCTGACGCTGGTACCGCATCTCGGCGCGGCTGAAGAGCTCAAGACCAAGCCGACCCAGCACTCCGTGCGCGAACTGCGCTCGATCGGGATTCAGCCGGATGCGATCGTGTGCCGTACCCAATCCTCCTTTCCGATTCCAATCGAACTCAAAGAGAAGATCGGGTTGTTTTGCGACGTTTCTCCGCAAGCCGTCGTGCAAAACGGCGACGCGCCGACGATCTACCAAGTTCCGCTCAATCTTGAAGCCGAGGGCTTGGCCGAGGCGGTCGTGCGCAAACTGGGGCTGCCGCAGACAGCGCCGCAACTCGAAGATTGGGTCGCGATCGTGGATCGCATCATGCAGCCCGAACGCCGGATCAAGATCGCGCTGGTTGGGAAATACGTCGAACTTAAGGATGCATACATTTCGATAACCGAGGCGCTCAATCACTCGGGCGTCTTTCACAACGCGCAGGTCGAAATTCAACGGATCGATTCGGAAGTCATCGAAAACGACGGAACCGCCTGCCTGCGAGGAGTTCAGGGCATTTTGGTTGCGCCCGGCTTCGGGGCGCGTGGGGTAAAAGGCAAGCTTAAAGCGATTCAGTATGCGCGCGTGCAGCGAGTGCCGTTTCTGGGCATCTGCTACGGCATGCAACTCTCATGTGTCGAGTTTGCCCGTAACGTCTGCGGATTACACGATGCGATGACCAGCGAGGTGGATGAGGCGACTCCGGATCCGGTAATCGATTTTATGCCGGATCAGCGAAACTTAGAAGTGTACGGCGGCACCATGCGGTTGGGCGCGTACGCCTGCACGCTGGAGCCGGATACGCTTGTGGCTGCGGCATACGGGGAGTTGCAGATCAGCGAGCGCCATCGTCATCGGTACGAGTTCAACAATCGCTACCGGCCGCTCTTTGAGGAGCGCGGCCTGCGATTCTCGGGCCATCACATCGTCGGCAAAACAACCCTGGTGGAGTGCATCGAGTTATCGGCCGACCTGCATCCGTGGTTCGTCGGTACCCAAGCCCATCCGGAGTTCAAGTCGCGCCCAAATCGGCCCTCGCCGCTCTATCGCGATTTCATCGGTGCTACTCTGGTTCACGAGGAGCGGACGCGCGAAGAACGCCAACTCGCTCCGTCGATCAAACGCTGAACTCCGCTACTCTTACGGTTGTCATCCTCACCCGAAACGAGGAGCAAAACCTTCCACGCGCGCTCGCGAGCCTGCCGGAGAACGTCGCGGTGCTGGTATTGGATGCGCAATCGACCGATCGAACCGTCGCGATCGCCCGGCAGGCCGGCGCGCAAGTCATCGTGCGCCCCTGGAGCGATTTCGTTGAAGCTCGCATGTTTGCACTCCGCGCGGTCCAAACTCCGTGGGCGCTCATGCTCGATGCGGACGAAGTCCTCGACGACACGCTTCGCCGCGCAATCGCTCGAAATTGCGAGCCGGGTTCACATGAGCCGCTCGCCCCACAGGTCGAAGGGTACCGGCTGTCGCGTACGACGTTTTTCTGCGGCAAGCCGATGCGAATTTGGAGAGGTGAGTCGCTGCTGCGGCTTTTTCGTACCGATCGCGCGCGGCTGCAGGCCTCTCCGGTAACCGGAAGCGATGCGGCGCTGCACGAGCATTGGATCGTCGACGGCCCGACCGGCGACTTAGCGGGAACGCTCTTGCATCACTCCTATCCGACCTTGGCATCCTATCGAGCCAAGTTCGATCGCTACACTTCGATCGAGGCCGAGCATTTGCGCGTCTCCTGGATCCGGGTAGTTTGCGCGGCGGCGGTTGCGCTTGCGCGATTTTGGTGGCTGCTGCTGGTTCGCGGTGCGATTTGGGATGGCTGGCGTGGCTGGTACGTTGCCTTGGGCTCGGCTTTCTACGCAGTTGTGGTAGAGTGCAAAACGCGTGACTGCGGCCGTAGAACATGAAGCGGGTTGGATTGGACGCGAGGTTGACGCGTCAGATGTCGGTCGGCATGAAAGCCTACGCGAGCGAGCTGACTGCCAGATTGCCGCAGGCGGCGCCCGATCTGGAGTTTATTCCGTTTCGCGACGGCAGAAATTTTAGCATAGCGGAGCAGATTGAATTGCCGCGTGCGATGAAACGCGCGAAGGTCGATCTCTGCCATTTCCTCTCGCTGTACACTCCGGCACTTCCGCCGCGGCCATATATCATCACGATTCACGATGTGATCCACTTGCGCTATCCGCAGTATTTCAAAAAGCGAGTGATGCCGTACTATCAAACCGTCGTGCGGTTGGCGGCTAACCGAGCTGCGCGGGTGATTACCGATGACGAGCGCACGGTAGCCGACCTCGAAAGGTTCCTAGGGGTCGATCCGGCGCGCTGCCGGGTCGTGCCGCTCGGGGTCGGCGAGCTGTTTTCGCGGCCGGTGACACCCCATCGCGGGGAGCGTCCATACTTCTTGTACGTCGGAAATCACCGGCCGCATAAAAATCTCGAGACGCTGCTTGCCGCCTGGCGCGACTTGGCCGGTTCCCCCTGCGATCTGTACCTCACCGGCGCGGACGATTTTCCTGGCGGCTTGGCGCAATACAACCGCGAGGCGGCCCGGGTCGTTCCCCTCGGTGAGGTCGCAGTCGAGCATTTGGTGGAACTATACGCCGGGGCATGTGGTTTGATCGCTCCCTCGCTGAGCGAGGGGTTTGGGTTGCCGATGCTCGAGGCGATGGCCGCCGGCTGCCCGGTGATCGCCTCCGACACCGCGGCGCCCCGGATTTTGAGCCCGGCGATACTCACGGTTCCGCCAACCGATCGGTCCGCTTTGCGGGCGGCAATGCAATCAGTGCGGGACGAGGGGCTGCGGGCCGATCTCGTCAATCAAGGGCGAGAGCTTGCGGGTCGGTTGAGTTGGGATCGCTGTGCGGTCCGAACGGCGGACGTTTATCGCGAAGTTTTAGAGGAAGGTCGGCGTTGATCGGTCGGTCAGCTTGGATGTTGGTACTGCTCGGAATCGCAACAATCGGCGTTGCGGTGGGTGCTCCGATTCATAAGGCGCGCCCGATCGCGATCTTTATTAACGGCAGCCAATTGCGCGTAGATCCGGCCCCGGTCTTCTACAAGCATCAACTCGTCGTGCCGGTCCGGCGGATCATCGAAGCGTTGGGGCTGGATTATCAGCGAAGTGGTACGACGATCGTAACTCATGCCGGGTACAAAACGATCGCACTTCAAATTGGGAGCGCTCGCGCGAGCGTGGACGGTGAGCCGATTCTTATGGAGATTGCACCGGTTGAAATCAAAGGCACGCTCTTCGCATCGCTGCGGTTTTTTACCGCCGCTCTCGGCGCTCAGGCGATCTTTAATCGCAAGGCTGCGCGAGTCGAAATCACCGACTCCCGAATCGGCCGCAGCGGAAACGGGATCAGCG
>JBDTCU010000197.1:0-4198 GCA_039923415.1 Vulcanimicrobiaceae bacterium | reverse complement strand
TTCATGTAATGCGAGCCTGCAGAGTGGCGAGTGCGATGGCGGCAGCGCTTTGCTGCGCGGCGTTCTTCGAAGCGCCGGTTCCGGTTCCAAGCGTTTCGCCTTTGATGGTGACGTGGGAGGTGAATCGCCTGGCCTGAGGCGTGCCGTCAACGTCTTCATGATAGACCGGTGTGAACGCGAGGTGCTCCTGAGCAAACTCTTGGAGCATCGATTTCGCATCGACGATCGCCGCATCGGTATGATCGGTTTGCGGAATATGCTCGTGCTCGACGAACGCTCGAGCTTTCTCGAAACCGTAGTGCAGAAAGACGACCGCAACGAAGGCTTCAAATGCATCCGCCAAAATCGATGTATTGTCCGAACCGCCGCTATTGCGCATTCCAGCACCCAATACCACCAGATCCGAGAATCCCAGACGGCGCGCGCTCTGGGCTAAGGCATGATCGTTCACGATCGCCGCCTTGCGACGAGCCAGCACGCCTTCCTTGTCGTCGGCGAAGCGCGCGTACAGCCAGGTCGCGACAATGCAGCCGAGCACCGAGTCCCCCAGAAACTCGAGCCGCTCGTTCGAACGCAAGCGATGCTCTTTAGCAGCACTTTCGTGCACGAATGCCGCATCGATGAGGTCGAGGTTCGCAGTCGGGAGATCGGCAATATCGAGCAATGCCCGCAACCGGCGCCTGCGTGCTTCTCCAGGCATCCCGTTCAGCGCAGCTTACTGAAGACCAAAACGTTGTTGTGGCCGCCGAATCCAAATGAGTTTGACATCGCAACGTTGACCGCGGCCTTGCGCGCGATGTTGGGAACATAATCGAGGCTGCACTCCGGATCTGGAAACTCGTAGTTAATCGTCGGCGGCATGATGTCGTTGGCAACCGCCAACACGGTTGCGACGCCCTCGATTCCGCCGGCCGCTCCGAGCGCATGACCGTGCATCGACTTGGTTGAACTGACCGCTAGTTTGCTCGCATACTCGCCGAACACTTTTTGAATAGCCTTTGATTCGGCCGGATCGCCGATCGGCGTGGAGGTGCCGTGAGCGTTGATGTAGTCGACGTCGGACGGTTGAATGCCGGCGCTCGTAAACGCGCGATTGAGGGCGAACTCAACGCCCTTACCCTCCGGATCGACCGCCACTAAGTTGTAGGCATCGGCGGATTGTCCGTGTCCGAGCATTTCGCAGTAAATGGTGGCGCCGCGCGCTTTGGCGTGCTCGTACTCCTCAAGCATCAGGACGCCGCAGCCTTCTGCCATGACAAAACCATCGCGTTCTTTATCGAATGGCCGGCTGGCCTTGGCAGGCTCGTCGTTGCGGGTCGAGAGCGCTTTCATTGAAGAGAAGCCGCCCACCGCCAGCGGCGAAATCGTCGCCTCGGCGCCGCCGCCCAACATCGCGGCGGTCTCGCCGTACGCGACCGCGTTGTAAGCCGCCGAGATTGCGTCGTTGGCACTCGCACAAGCGCTGGCGATCGAGTAGATCGGTCCCTGCAGCTTCAAATTCATGGAAACGTGGGCCGCCCCGGCGTTGCCCATCAGCATTGGAATGAAGAACGGCGTGACCTTGCTCCAAGTGCCGTCTTTGTTGGCTTTGTTGGCCGCGCTTTCGAACGTGCGAATGCCGCCGATGCCGGTGCCGATAATCGCTCCGATCTCTTTACGCATCGGGTCACCTTCGGGAACCTTGGCATCATCTAGCGCTTCGCGAGCCGCGACCAGCGCAAACTGGGCGAAGCGATCCATGCGTTTGACTTCGCGTTTTCCGATCAGCGCTTCGGCGTCAAAATCCTTGACTTCAGCAGCGATATGGGTATCGAAATCGGTCGTATCAAAGGCTGTGATTTGCGCTACGCCGCTCTCGCCGGCGATCAGGCGTCGCCAAAACTCCGCGTAAGTATTCCCCAGGGGGGTCACCGCGCCTAGACCGGTGACGACCACTCGTCGCTTCTCCAAAACGTCTGCAAGTTACGGCGGTACAGGGTGGGAACCTGCCAGGCGGCCGGAGGAGGCGTTCGCCTGCGAACAATCCCCGCGCACCGCTCGTTGGTCTACCAAAGAGTAATTGAGGGAGCGTACCACCGATGAAATCCAATCTTTACGCCGTGACCTTAGCAACCGTTTTAGCTGCCGCTTCGACCGCCGGACTGCTCGCTCACAGCGCGGCCAACCCTGCGGCCGGCTCAGGCAGCTGGCTGGCTGGGGCGTCCGCACCGGCCCTGGCCGATCAAGACGGCCGGCTCAAGCACAAGGGCAAAAAAGGCGGCAGCAGCCAAGCTGCCGGCTACTATCAAAATGGCGTGTGGTACGGCAATCGGAATACCGCAAACGACGGTGACGACGCTCAGAGTAAACAGGCTGGCCGCGATCCTCACGGCTGCTTGAATCCCTCGGGCCATCAGCGCGGCTGGTGCAAGCAGCAGGGCTACGGCAGCAACGGCAATCGCGGCGCCAATCAGCGGATTACCGGCACTGTAATCGGCGTCAGCGGCAACACGGTGACCCTGCTTCAAGGCCTTTCGACCATTCGAATCAACGACCAAATCGCCCTGAACAATGGCCAGGTCAACAACCTCTACCCGACCCGCTCGGTTACCGCTTACGGATACTGGCAAGGCGGCACGTTCGTGGCAACGAGCATTGGCTAAAGCGTTTGACGCTGGTCCCGACGGGTGCTATACTCCCGTGGTCATGTTCAAGTTTGATCTGCAGCTTTTCGCGTCCAAAAAGGGCGCCGGCTCGACCCGCAACGGTCGCGATTCCAACGCACAGCGCCTCGGGGTGAAGAAATTCGGCGGCCAGGTCGTGCTCGCCGGAAACATCCTCGTACGTCAGCGCGGCACCCAGTTCTACCCCGGCAAGGGCGTCGGCATGGGCAAGGATCACACGCTGTTCGCGCTGATCGAAGGCACCGTGGAGTTCAACACGATGCGCAATCGCAAACACGTCCACGTTCGGCCCGCTGCGTAAAATCCACGTTTTGGGGCAATTTCAAAGAGAGCCGAAGGGCTCTCTTTTTGTTCGTGCGGAAGTGAGCCGGGCGTGAAGTTCATCGATGAAGCAGCAGTTACGGTGGCCGCCGGAAACGGCGGCGACGGCATCGTGGCCTGGCGGCGCGAGAAGTACGTCGATATGGGCGGCCCGGCGGGCGGCGACGGCGGCCATGGCGGGACGGTCTATCTGGAGGCCAGCGCGGAACTTTCGACCCTGATCGAGTTTCGGTTCAAGCGCGCCTTTGCGGCCGACTCTGGGAAGGCCGGCGGAACCTCGAACAAATCCGGCAAGGCCGGCGAGGATCTGGTCATCGCGGTTCCGGTCGGCACGATCGTCTATCGCACGCTCGAGGGCCAAACCGAAGCCTTTCTCGCCGACCTCAAGTCGGCCGGTGATCGGTTGGAGATCGCCAAAGGCGGCCGCGGCGGGTTAGGCAACCAGCATTTTGCGACCAGCACTCGCCAGGCGCCGCGATTCGCCGAAAAAGGTGAGCCGGGCGAGAAGTGCAGCCTGCGCCTGGAGCTGCGGCTGCTGGCCGACTGCGGCGTGATCGGCTTGCCGAATGCCGGTAAATCGACCTTGCTCTCGGTCGTTTCGGCAGCCCGGCCGAAAATTGCCGACTATCCGTTCACCACCCTCGAGCCCCAGCTCGGCGTCGTCCGGGTCGCGGATGACGAGTCGTTCGTGATGGTTGACGTGCCCGGTTTGATCGAAGGCGCCCACGAAGGCGCCGGACTCGGCGATCAATTCTTGCGCCATGTCGAACGAACGCGCGTGTTGATTCATTTACTCGACGGTGCAAAATCGCTGGATGAAATGCTGGCCGACAAAACGACGATCGAGCACGAACTTCAAGCTTGGGATCCCAAGCTGATTGAAAAACCGACGATGCTGGTGGTCTCCAAACTCGACCTGCCGGATGCACAAGATCGCTTGAACGAACTGCGCATTCAGTTTCCCGATCTCGTCGGAGTCAGTTCGGCTACGAATCTGGGTATCAAAGAATTAGTCTATTCGGTTTGGCAAACGATCGCCGCGACGCCGCTGCCGGAGATCATCGTTCCGGAAGCGCCGCGGATCGTGCTCGCGCCCAACGAACCGTTCCATATCGAAAAACAGGGCTCGACCTACATTATTTCGGGCGAGCGAGTCGAACGTTTGGCGGCGATGACCGATTTCGATATCGACGAGGGGTTAGGGCGTTTCGAGC
>JBDTCU010000196.1:0-5576 GCA_039923415.1 Vulcanimicrobiaceae bacterium | reverse complement strand
CGAATCTGGGTTCTCCGGGCGCGTACCGGCTCGTGTTAAGGCGTTGGCACGTCTTCGTCTTCTGTGGGACGCTGATCCTTATCTTTGGACATGTTTTGATGAATGCAGCATTCATTCCACAAAGCGCTCTTCCGTAGGCGACTAGGCCACCAGCGTCTGCTAACCGAACTCGCACAATATGAAATGGGCGGTCGCCATTATACTGGCGCTTTCGTTTGCGGTCGGATTCGGAGGCATTGGAGCCTTCGCGCAAACCGTTCCCTCGCCGGAACCGACGGCATCGGCCCCGCCGACCCCGCCTATTCTTGCAACACCGCCGCCACTTACGGTCGCGCCGGCCTCACTCGACCTAAATCCTCAACAGCTACGCACGGTTACCGTTTCAAACGCGACCGGGCCGATTATTGCCACGATTCAACCAGCAATCGCGCAGGTCACGGTCGATCAGTCCTCCGGCATCATCACGCTGCTCGCGCAGAATCAGACCGGCAGCGCAACGCTGCATGTCGTCGATTCAACCGGCGCTACCGCCGACATTCCGATGAAGATTGCATTTAACGCCGGAACCCCGCCCGCATCGGCGGTTACGATAAAGCTCACCGGCAATACCCTGGACGCTACGTACATCGCAGCTCAAGTAAAAGCGGCGCTGACGCGACAAACCAGCCTCCAGCCGGGCGCGCAGCTTGCCGTCGGCGCAATCCCAGGGGTCCAGCTCGTACCCGGTGCATCCAGCGCCTTCGCGGTGCCGGTGCAGATCAGCGGAGGCGACCAGTACTTCGACGTCAATCAGGCGGTGAACGTAAATGTCCAAAATACCGCAGTCTCGGCATTTGCACCGCCGCGGCTCTTTTACGACGATGATCCGGAGAAGATCAACGGCGATGGCGTGCTCTATCGCGGGACGGTTCAGCCCAATACGCCGACGCGGCTCTACTACTATCACCAGAACGGGTCCGATCCACGACGGCTGGTCGTTATGCTGACGACGACTTCGCAAGACCCATCCGAAGTTCAACTGATCGATAGTTCAGCCGGCCCGAACATCGACGTGCTGACCGTCGGGCACGCCGTTACGCGAAATTTCTTGGTAATGAAGCCAAACAATCAAGGCGCGATATTTGACGTGCCGCAGTCCACCCCGCTCGTCGTGCAGGATGTCGCAATGACCGACGGTCAGGGTGCAGCCGGGAATATCGATCTCCAAGTGCTGATGGGCGGCCCGATTACGGTGACCGTGATGGCCGTCGCGTCCGGCGTCGATCCTGCCGTGCTGGTTAACGCGCCGCAGTTGCCGGATGACGGGCACAATCGTACCGGCGTCTTTTCAATTGCGAATTATGGGCAACTGACACTAGCCTATACGGTTGGCGGACCGGATGCGCAAACGGTCTACGCGGACCGCGAGCCCTCGCCACCGAATGTTGATCCCGGTGCTCCCGGCCACGACTACGGGGATTACGGTGTTCTGCACCAGATCGCATTCGATATGAGCAACCCGAGCGGTCAGCCGGCGACCATCTATCTCTATGAGAAACCGATCGGCGGCGTCGTGCGAAGCAGTTTCGTGGTGGATGGACAACTCGTCGAAGTCGGCTGCGCGCGCGTGCAAGATCACTACCAGATCGGCGTCCCATACCAACTTGCGCCCGGCGCGACCCAGTCCAGCACCGTACTTACGATGACCGACGGCGGCTCGAACTACCCGCTGGAAGTCGGTGTGACGACGACGCCTCCGCAGCCGACAACTCCGCCGATCAGCTCACCCGACGGTTGCTTCCCGAAACCTCAGCCTGCGACGCAGCAGACAAGCCCTGAGCCGTCGCAAACCGAAACGCCCGGACCCGGGCCGTCTAACCCGCCGCCGCAATCATGATGCGCCGCTTTCTGCCCGTCCTCGCTGTAATTTCAATCTTCGCCGCTCCAGCGGTCGCGCGCGCCTCTGCGCAGTCGTCTTTCGATATTACCGCCCAAACTATTTCGCTGTACGCCGACCGCCGACTCCTGTCGGCGACCGGCGCCGTTACGATCCAAATCGGCACAAGCACGGTCGCGTGCACGCGCGCGGTGTACGATATCGCGCGAAATCGGCTCACCGCGGATGGAAACGTGAGCGTGACGCAAGGAGGGAAGAAGACTTCCGCAATCGCCTACGCCTACGATCCGATCACCGGGAAGCAGGCACTGCTCACCAATAATGCTGGTGACGCAAAGGCGTTCGCGGTGCGGGACTTGGTCGGCATCGATCCGTTCATCACCTCGAATCGGGTTACGGTTTTTCCGAAAAGTGCCTTGCAGTTTACAGCGGGGACACTGTATGCGGGCGGTAGCGCATCAGCGGTCTCGTCGTATACGTATTCGCTGGCGCAAACGAGCGGGCATGACTTCGGAACCTCACCGCTCGCGCAAAATGTTTGGGACGTTCCGTATACCGTCTACGCCAACGATCGCTTCTGGACGATTACGCACGGCCGCTACGATCAGTACGGCGGCAAAATCGGCTTCGGCATCGAGCAGCGCTACGCGCGCAGCGATCGCGGTTCGGTCGGAGTAGCACTGACCCACGACTCGTACGGGTCGCGGGTCGATCTTATCGCCTTTGAGCACATGAACGCGCACCTCACTCAATCGCTCGCCGAATCGAGCGTCGGCGCTGTCAGTTACGCTCGCTACGCGCTGGTCAACAGCGGCCGGCGCGGCGCCACATCGCTCGTCCTTGCGCAATACAATGGTTCGCAGAGCAACGATCTATTTTACACAACCAACGACCGCAATCTCGGCCGATGGCTGACCTATCACGTGCAAGCCGGGGTCGGGCGCGACGCGCATCCGACCAACTACCCGATCGGGCAAGATTTCCGCACCACCTTCGGGACGTATCTCTCGTCGGCACCGGTGCAGATCCTCAAAACCTCGCTCTCGGCCAGCTTCGATCTTTCGGACTCGCTTTACGCCTACGGACGCGACAACGTCGCGAGCACCCTCGGCCTCTGGGCCACCCGCTCGATTGGACGAAAAATCTTTCTGGCAGGCAACGCCACCTTCGCCCACTACGGCGACCTGTTGCGTACCAATCAGCGTGCGTTTTACCCGCTCGTTACACAGTATGCGACCAGCGACGGCAGCATCTATCCGGGATACGTCGCCTACGACGGCGTGGCGATCTACCGCAGTTACTTCGCGTCGCTCAACTACCAGGCGACGCCGCGATTTACGCTCTACACCTCGCTAGCCTACGCTAATGACTTTCCGCAGTACCGTGGATTCGGACGGATGCAGTATGTCGGGACGATCGATCTGCACATCACTCGCAAACGTGGCGGCACGATCGAATTCGGCCGCATCGAGCCGTTCGGCTGGGCCGGACAACGCTACCGCGGCTCCTGGATTCTCCAGCTAACCCGCTGATGATCTACTAGGCGGGATGCTATGCCATTTTGATGGCCTTTTGATGGGCTTTAGGCCAACTATTTGGCATAATAGGTCTGTTTGGAGGATGAGCTCTGGCTATCGAGCGCAGCGAACCTAAAATCGTGCTTCTGGTTCGGTTGCTTAACGCAATCGACGAGGGCCGGTTTTCGTTTGAGGATCTCAAAGAGCGGATTGCCGAGGCCGACAAAAAGCGTCCGAGTACGCGCAGTCTGCGGCGCTACTTGGCGGTGCTCGCAGAAGCTGGCTTTCCGTGGTATTTCGATCGAGCCGTCAACACCTATCGGTTCGCCGACGGCTACAGTCTCAAGCGTCTCGAATTGAGCAATAGTGAGCTGTTCGGTCTAGTAGCATTGCGTTCACTCGGCGCCACGCTGGGCGGGGCGATCGGAAGCTATGTCGACGACGTCACCGAAAAATTGCTCGGTTCGACCGGTCGCGGGGTTAAAGATCGAATCGCAGCTCCGTCACCGGTGGCCTTTCGGCTCTCCGAGATTCGGCTCGATGAATCCGGCGAGAAGGCATTTGCTCTGTTGTCGGCCGCCGAGCGTAGTTCGCGCGCCGTGACCTTCACCTACCAAGATAAAGAAGGCAAACATTCGAAGCGGACGGCCGACCCGTACGGGTTCATCGTTTCTTCGGGTCGCATCTACTGCGTGGCCTTCGACCGCACTCGCAGCGACAAACGAGTGTTCGCCGTCGACAACATAACCGAACCCGTGATGTTGGTGAAGACCTTTGTGAAACCGGCCAACTTTAACGTAGAAGCCTTTGCGGCAGCCTCGATAAGCGGTGTGCTGCACAGTGACCAAACGACCGAAGTTCTCGTGCGATTTGACGCGCGTGTCTCGAAAGCGGCGGTCGCCGCGCGCGTCGTCGCCGATCGGGCGGTTCAGCGAGCCGAGAACGGTTCGGTCGAGATCACCTACCAGGTTTCGGATGTCGACGAACTCGTGCGCTGGGTGCTCGGTTGGGGCGCCCAAGCCGAGGTGCTTGCACCCCAGGTCGTGCGCAAGCGCTTGGCTGAATTCGTCGAGCAAATCTCAACGAAATACGACCGTTCCGCCTAGGTCGCCTGGTCGGACCGGGCGACCTTGTCAGGTGCTTGCGCTTGTCAAGTGCTTGCGCTTGTCAGTCGCTTGCACTATAATGGCCCCATGAGCGCACTCTCGTATCCAGTCACCCAAGGGGTCGACGCATCGGCCCAATTGCGGTACCTCCGCCAAGTTTTCGGGCTTTCTAACATCGAGCTCGGAAAACTGTTCGGCGTGGAGCGCCAAGCAGTCGCCCAATGGGAGAAGCGCGGAGTTCCACCGAGTCGGTCGGCTAGTGTTGACCGGCTCGTCGAATTCGCGCAGTTTCTCCAGCGCCGTCTTATTTCGGCGCGGATTCCTCAAATTGTGCGTACGCCGGCAAAAGGCTTGGCGAATAACACCATGCTCGGCGTGTTGCAATCTCATGGTGTTGAACCGCTGTATGAATACTTTGCTTCGCTTTCGGCATACGCGCCGTTGTGAAGTTGATACGACAAGACGGGCGCTTTTTTCGAGTGTGCGATCCGAGCTGGATTGACTGCTGCGACGGTTCATACAGCGCTCGTTTCGGCGGTCGTTGGAATCCTCCGAATAGTTTTCCCGTGCTACATCTCAACGCAAATCTCGAAACGGCCCGCGCCAATGCCCGGCGCGTCTACGAAGGCGAGGCATTTTCCTTAATGGATTTAAATCCAACGGCTCGCCCGCATTTGCAATTACTCGAGATAACGCGCTGCGACGCAGTGGACGCAATCAGTATTGACGGTCTTGAGGCCTTGGGTCTTCCAAGTGACTATCCAAGAAACACGGGGCCCGAACGCTGCCGGCCAATCGGACTCAACCTTTACGAGAAGAACGTTACCGGAATCGCCGCTCGCTCCGCCGCGCTTGACGGCGGAAAAGAGTTGGCGCTCATGCATCTGCAACTGGCGACCAAACACCAGCGCCTGCCGTTCAATCAGTGGTATCTGCAAGACGGCGCCGAGTTGTGACCTTCACCTACCAAAAGAAAGAAGTCAAACATTCCAAGCGGACGGCCGACCCGTACGGGTTCATCGTTTCGTCGGGTCGCATCTACTGCGTGGCCTTCGACCGCACTCGCAGCGACAAACG
>JBDTCU010000195.1:0-4437 GCA_039923415.1 Vulcanimicrobiaceae bacterium | reverse complement strand
TCGGCAAGATTTCGAGCGATTTGAGCGGTCGTTACGATCGTACCATTCGACTTCACGATGTAGTCCGTTTGACTCTGTTGTGGAAGCCGAGCGACGCGTGTATCATCGTGGGGCTCGGCAGTTTCGGGCTGATGCGAGAGCGGCGGGGGAGGGCAACGTGGACCTTTCAGAGTTGGATGCGCTCACCGGCGCAATGCCGCTCACCGCGCTGACCTCGGGGCAGCTTATCGAACTGCAAACCGCCCTCGCGCGATTAGGATATCCGGTAGGTCCGATCGACGGTATGCTGGGGTCCAGGACGCGGAACGCGTGGTCCGAGTTCAAAACCGACGTGCGCAGAGACAATCCCGATCTCATCGGTCCGGATTCGGTTCAGGCACTTCAAGCTAAAATCCAAACCGCTCGCTACGACTTCTCCTCAAAAACGAGTACCATCGAAGCTATTAGAGGCGAATGTACGCTGCAAGGCATCGGTATCGATGCGCAGATCGCCTACGTACTCGCGACGGTTCAGTGGGAGACTGCCGGCACATTTGCGCCGGTGAAGGAAGCGTTCTGGGAAAGCGAAGACTGGCGAGCGGCCAATCTCGTCTACTACCCTTATTATGGCCGCGGATACGTGCAGCTGACCTGGAAAGACAACTACCAAAAGTACGGGCAGATCCTCGGGATCGACTTGGTTAACGAGCCGGACCTTGCACTTGAGGCCGATAACGCGCTTTTCATTCTCGTGCATGGTTTCAAGACCGGTGCCTTTACGGGCAGAGCGATCACCGAATTCATCGACAGTCGCCACACCGACTTCGTCGATGCGCGACGGTGTATCAACGGCACCGATCGAGCGTACGAAATTGCCGCGATCGCGCAAGGCTACCTGCGTGGATCGGTGACCATCGAATAGTGCCTTGTGGGCGCAGTTAGGAGAGATGATGTTGACAAGTGGTGATGGGGCCGCGCCCTCCAGCGAACCGCCGGCCCAGCCCGGATTTCGCGGCGCGAATCCGGTTGCCTATCGCATCGATTCGAACGGCGTTCTGCGGAAAGGCTCGGACGGATTAGCCGCAGGATCCGTATTCGCATCCGGTGCGAATCCACTGGTGCAGATTGCGCCGCAGTGGTTCAACGCGCCCACATTCTTCGTCGGACAAAGCAAGCCGTCCGCGTTTTGCAAACTCGGCATGACGCAGCGTAAGGCACTGGCACCCATGGTAAACCAACTCACATGGTCGATGACCTTCTCGCTCCTTACCGCCGCCGACCAGGATGTGTCCAGCCAGTCGTTCACGCTCTCACCGCAAGACGCCGCGAAGCTATCAAACATCCCGTTGCCGGCCGGCCGGGGTCAGCTTGCCTGCAGGATGTACGCGTATGTGGGCGGTGATCCGGGCAAAACGTTCAAGATCATTTCCAACACGATCAAAACATTGCAAGGCGCGGCAGGCGGCGCTTCCGGCCAGACGTTTCTCAGTATTCCGGCTGCGGATGCAATCGGGATCGCGCAGGCAGAGGCGCTTTTCCAACAGCTGGTTCAGGGATTCGCACCGCCGAAGTGGTCGCAACATTGGATGAACACCAATCTGATCGAAGTCGCGACGACGACCGACGCGGCAACCGCAAACGCCGGCGCGCTGCGGCTTGCGTACGGGACGAATACCATTGTGATCATTCCCGGTGAGAGTAACCCGGTGGATCATGTTCCGGGGCAGCCGGACGCAGTGAACCGATATTTTCAGAACGTCGGCACGTTCGTGGGAAAGCCGCAGTTTCAATTTGCAGTAAATCCAAGCGGTCTCAGTATGACCGGCGGCACAAACCCGTTTGACTCAATCCCTTACGTCGCGCTAACGATAGAAGTCGACAACGCCCCAACATGATGTGCCGGATTCATGTTGCTGCCTAGCGTCGCGGCCGCTCTTATCGGCGTATATATCGTTTTTGCGCTCATTACATCGCACATTACCGAGGCTATCGGGTCGCTTTTAAACCAGCGCGGAAGCATGTTATATAAAGGCATCGTAGAACTCGTCGGAGACAGTTCTGCAATCGCACGAGCGGCCGGCTTGAGCGACGCCCAGGCCAGAGAGCAGGCTAATCCCTATCACGAGAGTCTCGTCGAAGAGATCTATCGTCACCCGCTGGTTAGCAATCTATCCGGTAGAACCGGCAGAAAACCGACTTATATTCCGGCGCGCACCTTCACGCTGTCGTTCCTGGATGAATTCCGTAAGATGTTCGTCACGGACGCGAATGGAGCGATGCTAGCGTTGCCCGATCTGCTGGCGACGCCCGATGTCCTGTTTACCGATACGATCCAACGCATTCAGGGGCTGCCGGACGGACCGCTGAAACAGACACTCACTACGGTCGTGCAAGCGGGAGATCAGAGATACGATGCGCTGATTGTGGGAATCGACGCTCTTTTCGATGCGGCGATGCAGCGCATCTCGGGCTGGTATAAGCGATGGTCGGCCGTGATCGTTGCGATCGCCGGCGGCGTGCTTGTAGTCATATTCAACGTGGATACGCTCGCTATCGTCAAAGAGCTCGCCCATAATCAGGCCCAAACCCAAGCCCTCTCTCAAGCAGCCCAGCAGTTGACGAGCAACATGAGTTTGGCGCAACTGCTGGATCAAATTCCGCAGATGAGCTTCAATTGGGTCTTTCCCCCGGCCGGCGGATGGTGGATGAAAATAGCTGGCCTCCTCATTTCGTGGTTTGCGGTCATGCTGGGCGCACCGTTTTGGTTCGACCTGCTGCAGCGACTCGTGCCCGTGCGGCTCTCCGGCGACAAGCCCGCGGTAACATCAATACAGCCATCGGGGCGTGACGTTCTCGATGTGCAGTCCGCCTCTACCGACGCTCGCTAGCTCGAAGTAACGGTTGGGCCGGCGCTGTCCCAAAAGAGCGTGTCAGAGAGATAATCGCTATGCACCCAAGCCCATGGTGTTACTTTCTCGTGAAACAACTCGCGGTTGTCGCAAATTTTCCGAGGCGCAGCCGAACCGGCCCAAAGGAACGGGCTGCCGGCCGGAACGTCCGAAGCATAGGAGACAATTTCGTTTGCCACGATGTCGCGGAAGTACCATAGATTGTTCCAGTAGATGCCGTCCCGGTTGTCGGGTTGGGTCAATACCGATGGATCATCGGTAAAAAAGCGGCCGTACACATCATTCTCCCATTGATCCTGTGCAGCGTTGATTGTTGGTTGCCGCACGTCAAAGAAGAAGCGCGTTTTCTCAAGCGAGGTGCCGAAGGTGGTAAAGGACCGGATCCGTCCCCAATGCGCGTTCTTTAGGGCGCCCTCTTGCACCATCTGGCGGACAAAGATGAGTGAATCCATGCCGACGGTCGAACCCAAACTATGCCCAAAGATGTGGAGGTCGTCGTAGTAAGGCTCGGGGGCGCCTGATTTAGAATCATCGGCCGCCATCAGCACGCCGATTAATGCCGTGCAAACGGTCTGTACGATCTGTTGGCGGATTGCATAAAAGGCCGAATTGTTATCGTGTGTCGTGTATACTTGCACGTCGCCGAACACATTTTCAACCGCAAAATCGGCTATCGCCCGAGCGCCCTGAAACAGCAGCACCGCCCCGGCCACGATAGCGGATGAGAGCGCATACCACCACGTCAAATGCTGGAAACCTACAGGTAGAACAACAGCAAGAACCGCGACCACCAGAAAGGCGCTCCATAGCAAAATGGAGGCCCAGCGATGGTAAACATTCGCCGCAATTGTCCGGCTCTTAAAGGTGCTGTCGGCAGCTTGGGCATCGGCACGGAGTTCACTTGTTCGTTCGGTGCGCGTGCTGCTGACTCGATGAAGCACAAACAACTGCGCGAGCAGGTACGCGGCAGCGACATCTAGTGCAAGTTCTACATATCCAATAGCCGGGAGCTTCGCGATCGTAGCGAGCGGATTGAACAGCATTCCGGCAAGATCCGATACCCCGGCCTTTCCAGGAGCGATCGCACCCGCAAACCACACCCAACCGATGGCCGCAAGAACGAGCGCTACGGCTGCTATCAAGACGACAAAACCAAGCAGCAGTCCGACATATTGGAGATCGGAGCGCAATTTCTTCGGCGTGCATGGAATGTTTGCAGTGGAGCTTGTCGCCAGAAAGGTGGCGTTGAGCAGCCATTTCGCGGCCGAGGCGATGTTCGTCTTTCCCTTGCTGAGCGGACTCCAATAGCCTTCATAGACATCATAAATGGCGTGAACCGGATTTGCCGGATTATCGTCGCTGCGGTACAGGCGCAAAGCGGAAGCGCGCAGTGCCGCGACGTCTTGCTGTTTGTCGAGTTGCGGCCAATGGATCACCGTATTCCAGGTTAATGGCGATCCGGACCGCTGTTCGAGCGCATTCAAGTAACACCGCAGCGACAATGCCACCTGATCTTGAAAAGCGTAGCGCTGGGTCGGGCTGATTCCGT
>JBDTCU010000194.1:0-7615 GCA_039923415.1 Vulcanimicrobiaceae bacterium | reverse complement strand
TTTCACTGACACCCGGAACGCCCGGCCGCAGCACACACATCCCGCGCACCATCAAGTCGATCGGCACACCGGCCTGCGAAGCGCGATAGAGTCCCCGGATAATCTCCGAATCGGTGAGCGCGTTGAGTTTGGCTTCAATGCCGGACTTGCGCCCGGCCCGGGCGTGTTCGGTTTCGCGATCGATTAGGGCGATCAATTCACGCCGCATATTCACCGGCGAGACCAGCAGATCTTCATAGTCCGTCAGCTTCGAAAAGCCGGTCAGCGCGTTGAAGAGCTGACTGGCATCCGAGCCGAGTTCCGGCCGGCACGTGAATAGGCTCAAATCGGTATACAGTTTGGCCGATTTTTCATTGTAATTGCCGGTTCCGAAGTGCATGTAGCGACGAATCCCGTCGAGCTCTTGTCGAACCACTAAGGTGATTTTCGCATGGGTCTTCAATTCGGGAAAGCCGTAGACGACGTGAGCGCCCGCACGCTCAAGCCGGCGCGCCCAATCGATGTTGTTCTCCTCATCGAAGCGCGCCTTGAGTTCGATCAGAACCGCAACCTGCGTCTCGTTCTCGGCGGCGTCCAGCAACGCGCGGACGATCGGCGAGTCTTTTCCGGACGTTCGATAGAGCGTCTGCTTTATGGCCAGCACATGCGGATCTTCGGCCGCCTGCGCCAGCAACTGGACGACCGGATCGAACGATTCGTACGGGTGATGCAGCAGAATATCGCCTTCGCGAATTGCGGCAAACAAATCGGTGACGCCGATCAACCGCTTTGGAATGGCCGGCGTAAACGGCTGATCGCGCAGACTCTCGTAATCGGGCAAATTGATAAGCGCCCAAAGATCTTTCAGGCTGACCAATCCATCGATCTCGTAACAATCGACCTCCGAGAGACTCAGGCCCTCGAGCAGCAAATCGCGCATGTACTCGGGCATTCCGCGCTCGATCTCGAGTCGCACCGGTTCGCCAAACCGACGTTTTTGCAACTCCGATTCAATTGCCGCCAAGAGATCGTCGGCTTCATCTTCCTGCAAATCCAAATCGGCATCGCGAGTTACCCGGAAGAGGTAGCTCTCGCGCACATCCATGCCGGGAAAGAGCGCGTCGAGGTGATGCGCGATCAAATCTTCCAGCAGAACGAACCAGCGCTGGCCCTCCGGTGCCGGCTCAACCGGCACAAAACGCGGCAGGGTCGGTGGGATTTTGACGCGAGCGAAATGCAGCTCGACACCTTCGCTAGTGACCTCTTCCAGTTCAACCGCGAGCGACAACGACAAGTTGGAGATATACGGAAACGGATGCCCGCTATCAACTGCCAGGGGCGTGAGCACCGGAAACATGCGCTCGTCGAAGGTGCGTTCTAACTGGGTTTGGATCGCTTCGTCCAGTTCATCGATCCGTATGATTTTGATGCCGGCTTGCTCGAGTTCGGGCAGCAGATCGTCTTTGAGCAAGCGCATCTGCCGGGGGAGCGAGGTGCGAAGCCGGTCGGAGATCGAGAGCAGGTGCTCGGCCGGGAGCCTTCCATCTTCGGAGCGGCGGTGGACTTGAGCCTCGATCTGCTGCTTGATCGCGGCCACGCGGATCATGAAAAACTCGTCAAGGTTGGTTCCGAAGATCGCTACGAACTTGAGGCGCTCGAACAGCCGGTTTTGATCGTCGATCGCCTCCTCGAGGACTCGGTCGTTAAATTCGAGCCACGAAAGCTCCCGGCTGAAGTAGAGCGAAGAGTCGTCGAGTGAATGAATCGGCGGTTCGGGCGGATGCCCGAGATCCGAAGGCGAGAGCATAGGGTGGCTGATTTCGCCGCGCACGTCCAGACGCATCTCGCACTCGCCGGCAGCGCCCTCGCGATCGCCATGCTCATCGGAATACCGCTAGGGACGCTGGCTGCCCACCAGGCCCCGCTTCGGTCTGCGGTTCTCGCGATCGTAAATATCGGTCGGGTTTTGCCCAGCTTGGCGGTCCTGACGTTCGTTTTGCCCTCGCTCGGAGTCGGCTTCAGACCCGCCGTAGTGGCGCTGGTGCTGCTGGCGATCCCGCCGATCGCGATCAACACCGACCTCGGCTTCCGCAGCGTGCCGGCTGCGGCGCTTGACGCCGCGCGCGGAATGGGAATGACCTCAAAGCAGATGCTCACCCGTGTCGAATGGCCGCTCGCGCTTCCGCTGATCTTCGCCGGTCTGCGAACCGCATCGGTTGAAGTGATCGCGAGCGCAACCCTCGCAGCGTTTATCGGTGCGGGCGGGTTGGGTGAGTATATCACCACGGGCTTGCAGGGGAACCAGCCCGATAAGCTGCTGCTCGGCGCTCTGTCAGTAGCCGGGCTGGCGCTGATCGTCGAAGTCGTTCTATCACTCGTGCAACGGCGCTTGCAAACTTCGGATTCGCCTGAAGCGAGTCCATTAGGAGGTACCGCTTGAGACTTACCCGAGGCGAACTCCTCACACTCCTTGGCGCATCGCTAGTGCTTCCGAGTTGTTCGGGGAAGGCCGGCGGGATTCGGATCGGATCGAAAAACTTCACCGAATCGTACGTCGTCGCCGAGATTTACGCGCAAACATTGGAGAACGCCGGCATATCGGTCGAGCGCAAGTTCAACCTGGGCAGCGCCCAGATCGCGATGGCCGCGCTGACACGCGGCGAGATCGATATGTATCCGGAATATACCGGCACGGCGCTGATCGATATCCTTAAATTACCGCCCTTGCGCGACGCTGAGAAGATCTACGACACCGTCAAGCACGACTATCGGCGCCGGTTTGCGCTTACGTGGCTCACACCTTCGCCAATGAATGACTCGCAAGCCTTAGCCACAACTCAAGCAGTCTCTAAGCAATACAACCTCACGACGCTCTCGCAGTGCGCGCTACTCGCGCCGAAGCTGCGGCTGGCTGCAATTCCCGAGTTTGTCGCTCGCGCCGACGCCCTTCCGGGACTGCAGAAGTTCTATGGAGGATTCGCATTTAAGGAAGTCCGTACGTATGACATCGGCCTCAAGTACAAGGCCCTATTGGATGGCGATGCAGATGTGTGCACCGCATTTACCACTGACGGACAGATCGGCGTGGATAATTTGGTAGTGCTTCAAGACGACCGCCATTTCTGGCCTGCGTATAACGTCGCGCCGGTCGTGCGCGACGGCGTCCTGCACAAATATCCAGAGATGGCAGCTTTACTCGATCGGGCCACCGGGCTGATCACCGATGAGAGTGCGCGCAAACTGAACTATGAAGTTGACGGCCAGCACCAAGAGTATGCCGACGTGGTTTCGGCCTTCTTGAAAGAGGCGCCGAGATAGCTGGATCGGCGGTTGCTTTTGAATCGGTGTCGATGCGCTATCCAAACTCGGATCGCAACGCGGTCGAAGGTATTTCCCTGTCCATCGAGCCCGGCGAGTTCGTCGTGCTGCTGGGCCCTTCGGGCTGCGGCAAGAGTTCGCTGCTGCGCACCGTCAATCGAATGGTCGACCTCACGTCCGGCTATGTATCGGTCGGCGATCGGGATGTGCAATCGCTCGATCCGACCCAACTTCGACGGGGCATAGGGTACGTTATTCAGGCGATCGGGTTGTTTTCGCACATGACGATTGCCCAGAATATCGCGGTCGTTCCGACGCTGCTCCGTTGGGAACGCTCGCGGATCACCACGCGCATCGACGAGCTGCTGACGTTGGTCGGACTGGACGCCTCGCGATACCGCGATCGCTATCCGCGCCAACTCTCAGGCGGTGAGCAGCAGCGGGTCGGAGTTGCGCGTGCCATCGCGGCCGAGCCGTCGGTATTGCTAATGGACGAACCGTTTGGTGCGGTCGATGCAATCGTCCGTGCCACCCTGCAAGAAGCGGTATTGCGAATTGCGCACACTCTCAAAACCACGATTCTATTCGTGACCCACGATGTCGACGAAGCCTTACGTCTAGCAGACCGAATCGTCGTGATGAAAGACGGCCGCGTCGTTCAGTACGACACGCCGCTTCAAATCCTGAGCCGCCCGGCTGCAGTTTACGTCGAACAGTTGCTCGACACTAAAGACGTCATTCGACAACTCAGCCTGCTCGCAGTCCGTGACGCGATGCGCCCCAGCTTCGTGCCGCTTCCGGATGCCTCAAACACAACGGAGACTCGGCCTCACTCAATCAGCGCTGTTTCGGCGACGAGTTCGCTAAGAGACTCGCTAAATACGTTTCTCTCCGGCGAGCAAACTCTCACCGTCATCGAGGATGGACGTTCAATCGGCACCCTCACGTTCGACGACGTACGAACCGCACTTCGAAAGGTGATATGAGCTACCTGGTTCATCATTTGGCACTGGTTGGAGCATACACGCTGCAACACATGGCGCTGGTGCTCGTGTCGCTGGCAATCGCGCTCATCATTGCGGTGCCGCTCGGCATCTTTGCGGCTCACAACCGCCGCATCGCGACGCCCCTACTGGGAGCGCTCGGCGTCATCTACACGATCCCGAGTTTGGCGCTGCTCGCGATTCTCGTTAATTATGTCGGACTCGGATTCTGGACCGCCGTAATTGCGCTAGTCGCGTATGCGCAATTTCTGCTTGTGCGCAATATCGCAACCGGGTTGCGCGAAGTCGACCCCGCGCAGATCGACGCTGCTACCGGTCTGGGCATGTCGCCACGTGAGCGGTTTTGGCGAGTTGAATTGCCGCTCGCGATGCCGACCGTGCTCGGCGGGATTCGAATTGCGGCGGTCACGATGATCTCGCTCGCAACGATTGCCGCTTATATCAACGCAGGCGGCCTCGGAGTGCTGATTTTCAGTGGACTCAGTCAAGCCTACCCGGAGAAAGCTCTAGCCGGAAGTCTGCCGGCCGCCGCGCTTGCAATCCTCGCCGACCTCGTCCTGCGGAGCTTCGAGCGCCGCGCGCTAAAAAGCTCAGCGTCATGATTCCGACGCATGAGCGGTTGGGGCAGGCTTTCAAAGCGGCAACTACTTCAAATAGCCGCCCATCCAATCGTAGAGAATGTGCAGGCGTTCGACACGGTGCAGGGGCGAGCCGGTACGCGAGAGATCATGGTTTTCGCCCGGGACGGCGATGAAGCGCACCGGCCGGCCCAGGATTCTTAACGCACTGAACTCTTGTAAGGTTTGATCGATCGGGGTACGCGTGTCGTCCTGTGAGTGCAGGATCAACAACGGGGTCTTGACGGCGCCGACATAACTGATCGGCGATTGGGCCAAATATTTATTGCCGGCTTCCCACGGTAATCCCCAGTCATAGCGGCCGCCGAGCGCGTTGTCGGATGCTAGATCCGCGGCGAGTTGTTCGGTTGCCAGATTGCTGACGACCCGCTCGGCGATCGCGGCTTTGTAGCGATCGGTATGAGCGATGACCCAAAGGGTCGCGTATCCGCCGTAACTTCCGCCCGAAACGCCAAGTCGCGAAGCATCGACGTCCGGCCGTTTGGTTACCGCGTTCATTACGGATTGCACATCATCGAACATCACGTCGCCCCAATTCGCGTTCAACGCTTCTTCGAAATCGTAGCCGAAACCAACGCTGCCGCGCGGATCCGAGAATACGACGTTGTACCCGCGTCCAGTCAGATATTGAAGTTCGTGAAAGAACGTCTCCCCGAACTCTGTCTGCGGACCGCCGTGAATATCTAAAATAGTCGGATGTTTAGCGCCCGGCTTGCCGCCGATCGCCGGCATGAACCACGCTTGAATACTGGTCCCAGCCGAGTCTTTCACCGTAAACGGCTGCGGCGTGGAGAGCTGCACGGATGCTAGATACGCCTGATTGAACGCAGTCAGCTTGTGCGGGGGTCCACCCTGCGTCGACGTGATGTAGATCTCGTTCGGGTGCAAGAAATCGGCATAGGTGTAGGCGACCGTTTCACCGTCGGCGCTCATCGAACAATTGGCAACTTCGCCTCGCCGCGCGGTTAGATCGCTCAAAGTGCCGGTGTGCGCATCGACCTTTACCAGGTGGCTGTACCCGGGGCCATTTACATTGATGACTATCGAGCGATCTTTGGGATCGAACAGCACACCGCAGACTCCGCCGGGCTCGCCCATGTCGGCGAGTAGGATGTCGCCCCATTCAACTTTTTTAGCAGGCACAACGACGGTGCGATCGCTGCCGTCCGGATTGGCTGAAACCAGGGCCGGAAAAGTTCCGGCCGACGGATCCAGATAGCCGGATGCAAAGTACCACAAGCGGTTGCCGTGGCGGGCATAGGTGGGCCCGTTGTTGGACGGCTGATCCGAAGCCAGCTTGCGCATCGGACCGCCGGCAGCGGGCATAACATAGATGTCGTTTGGCCCGAGTGAGGGAGTGTTGCGGCGGAGCGAGTTAAACGCAATGAACTTGTCATCCGGAGACCAGCTGTAGCCGTTCTCCGACCACGCATGGCCGCTGGTAAGAGCGCTCGGGTGACTGCCGTCCGCATTCATCACCCAAATGTGCGGATGGAGCTGGTACACGTACCCGGCCCCGTTGGCTTCAAAATGCATGTCATCAATCGAGTGAATGTCGGACTTCAGCTGATTCTTTTTGGGTTTGAAGCCGGCGGCGGAGAAATCGATCTGCGCCTTGGGAGGCGGGTCCGCGGTCACGACCGAGAACGCGATCTGTTTACCAGAGTTGGAATAGACGGGGCCGGTCGCGCCGGCTTTATTTTTTGTCAGTTGCTGGACGCGGCCGCTCGAAAGCCGATCCAGGTAGATCTGCGGCGGCGACTTCTTCGCGGCTCGCACAAAGAGCAGATCGCGTCCGTTGGGCGACCAAACCGGGTTCGAATCGTGCGTACCGTGGGTCAAGTTGCGCAGATTGGCGCCGGTAGCGCTTACCATCCAAATGCTGGACTCGTAGTCGTCATTCGGGCCGTTCGGGCGCCGGAACTCAAACGCGACCAACCTGCCGTCCGGCGAGATCTGCGGATTACCGATTAACGCAATCTTGTAGAGGTCTTCCGCCAGAACCGGTCGCAGCGGCGCAGCCGGTGCCGACGCAATCAAGAGTGACAAGGCAATTCCAGCGCTCGTCATATAACGCACTATCGAAGCAATCATCCCCGCCACTTCGACGGGTCGGAGAAGTTAACTGCGTGACAAAAGATTGACACTGAAGCGGCCGGCCGCGTCGGTCCAGGTGCGCGTCAGCTCGAAACCGGCACCCGCGCCGATCGCCGCGATATCGGGAATCGAAAACTTGTAGGACGATTCAGTGTGGATCCGTTCACCGGCTTCGAATTCGATCTCGGTGTTTAGTCCGGCGATGCGAACTATTTGCTTGCGCTCTGATTCCAGGAATGAGTCTACCCTGCCGTGGCCGACGTCATACCGAGCGATATGCCGGAACGCGGAGAGGTCAAAGTCGGCGCTCAAATCGCGGTTTATTCGAGCGAGCAGGTTCTTGTTAAAGGCGGTGGTTACGCCGGTTGGATCATCGTAGGCGAGTTCCAGGATAGCACGACCTTTTTTCAGATCGGCGCCGATCACGAGCCCATCGCCGGGCCGCAAGCTCTTCGCGAGCGCACGCAGCAACCGAGAAGCTTCGTCCGGCCGGTAGTTCCCGATATTCGAGCCCATGAATAAAGCCAGCACGCGTTTGCGAAACGTCAATTGCGGCGTGCCGAGGATTGCAAAGTAATC
>JBDTCU010000193.1:0-5112 GCA_039923415.1 Vulcanimicrobiaceae bacterium | reverse complement strand
TAGTGGTAATCGACGATTTCCACATCTTCCGGCTCCCCGTCGGTCCAGCGGAAGCAGACGCGGTATTGGTCGTTGATTCGAACGAAGTGCTGTCCCAGCCGATTTCCTCGAAGCGCTTCGAGATGGTTTCCGGGCGGTACACGCAGTTCATCGAGGGATTCGACGGTCGCGAGCTGGTAGAGCTTACGTCGGGCGACGTTAATAATCGCTGCAGGGCAAACCGCTCGCGCCGCTTTGGACGGGACCTGATTGTAGACGTCCTCCGTCCCGCGGTTAGCGAATTGCATGCGCAATTATATCGAATAACGTTATGTAATACAATACCCGACGGCGGCCGCTACTACCGCCTTTCGACTATGTGTTCACCCGCTAGGTAAACCCTGCTCAAGGTGACAGGGAACGGAGGCGGAAGCGCTGGACTTTGCCTGTTTCGGTGCGAGGGAGTGCGGCGACAAACTCGATCTCTCGTGGAGCTTTATACGAGGCGATCCGGCTCTTCACGAATTCGATAAGCTCGGCTCCGCGTTCTTCTTTAGCTGCGGAACCCCCGCCAACTTCAGGGGTGTTGCTATGCGCGTTGCTCCCGCCGGCTGCAGGAGTGTCGTTTCCTGTACGGGCTCCAGGAGCTTCGCCGAGCGCGATGTCGTTTAAGACGACGAAGGCCTTCACGATGTTGGTGGAATGAACCGGGTCGGGTTTGGAGACGACGGCGCACTCCTTGACGTCGGGGTGCGCGAGCAGGGCTTCTTCGACTTCCGGTCCTGAGATATTATAGCCGGCGGAGATAATCATATCGTCGGCGCGCGCGATGTACCAGAAGTAGCGATCCTCATCCATCCGGTACGCGTCGCCGGTGAGATTCCAGCCGTCTTGCACGTAGCGAGTTTGGCGCTCGTCATCCAGATAACGGCAGCCGGTCGGGCCACGGACTGCCAGCCGGCCGATAATTCCGGGCGCGACTTCATCTCCGGCCTCGTCAACAACACGCGCTTCGTAACCCGGCACAACTTGGCCGGTCGATCCGGGCCGAATTCTTTCTTCAGGTGAGGCGATGAAAATGTGCAGCATCTCAGTGCTGCCGATTCCGTCGATAATTCTTACGCCGGTTCGTTTATAGAACGCCTCCCATATCGGCAGCGGCAAGGTTTCGCCGGCCGAGACCGCTTTACGCAGCGAGCTGATGTCGTATTTGTCGGCCAATGCCGTCATCGCGCGGTACGCAATCGGCGAGGTAAAGACTACGTTGACCTTATATTCGGCTATCGCTTGCATAAGCGGCTCGGGTGAAGCCTTTTCCAACAGCAGGGTTGCGGCGCCGATCGAAAGCGGAAAGAGCAGCAATCCGCCGACCCCGAACGTGAACGCAAGCGGCGGGCTTCCGCAAAACAAGTAGTCGGGTGAGGCTTTGAGCACCGAGGCCGGAAAGGCATCGCAGATCGCCATGATGTCGCGGTGGAAGTGCATTGTCGCCTTGGCTTTGCCCGTGGTTCCGGAGGTGAAACCAATCAAGGCGACGTCCTCGGCTGCGGTGTCGACGTTGATGAATGTTTCCGGCTGGAGCGCCATGCGAGTTTCAAGACTATCGGGGTTGGCCGACGAAGCGTTTACATCATTGTCAAAGTACATCGTTTGGAAATTCGCCGTCTCCGCGACTGCCGACGCAAGTTCATCCCCTAGACGCAAATCGCAGAGGGCGTGGCGAATGTGGGCTTTTTCGATCATGTAACGAAGCTCGCCCTGACGATAGAGCGGCATCGTCGAAACCGCAACCGCGCCGGCCTTCATCACCGCAAACCAGCAGGCCGCGAGCATCGGGGTATTCGGCGCGCGCAGCAAAACGCGATTTCCCGGCTGCACACACATGTCGCTCACCAACACGTGCGCAATTTGATTAGCCTTGCGCTGCAGGTCGGCATACGTCCAAACGACGTCCGGCGCCAGAATGCAGCGGCGGCCGCCATTACCATCGGACACGTGACGATCGAGTAAACGCGATGCGCAGTTCAGCTTCGCCGCGTACTGAAACTCCGGACGCGTAAAAATCAAATCCGGCCAGCGTTCTTTGGAAGGAAGATGATCGGCGGTGAATGTATCGCGATGCGCCGATGTCACTATGAACGGTCCTCTAAGGCTGCGCGCGCAATCACGATCTGCTGGATTTCGCTTGCGCCTTCGTAGATTCGCAAGGCGCGGATATCCCGATAGAGTGATTCGACGATCTCGCCGCGCGTTACCCCGCGACCGCCGAATAGCTGCACCGCATCATCGATGATCCGCTGAGCTGATTCGGTCGCAAACAGCTTCGCCATAGCGGCCTCGCGCGTCACGCGCGCGGCGCCCGAATCCTTGGCCCAAGCGGCTCGGTAGACCAGCAAAGCGCTCGCATCGACGGCTGTAGCCATATCGGCAATCTTAGCTTGGGTCATCTGCAACGCCGCTAGTGGTTGTCCAAAGAGTCTACGCGAACGCACGTGAACTATGCTTTCATCCATCGCTCGGCGTGCAAATCCGAGTGCGGCTGCTCCGACCGTTGAGCGGAACACATCCAACGTTGCCATCGCAATCTTAAATCCTTGGCCTTCTTCTCCAAGCCGGTGCGCTGCCGGTATGCGAGCGTTCCGAAAAATCAAGGTTGCGAGCGGATGGGGAGAAATCGTTTCGATGCGTGGGCCGATTTGCAGTCCCGGTGTTTGCGCATCCACCACAAACGCCGAGAGTCCCTTAGTGCCACCGCCTTCCGCCCCGGTACGGGCGAACAGCACATAGTGATCGGCGATCCCGCCGTTCGAGATCCAGGTTTTTTCGCCATTGACCAGATACTCATCACCATCGCGCCGTGCGGTCGTCGCTAGTGCGGCGACATCCGAGCCGGCCTCGCGCTCGGAGAGCGCAAACGCGGCGATCGTCTTGCCCGATGCTACATTAGGAAGATAGCGCGCCTTGAGCGCGTCCGAGCCAAACAACGTGATCGGACCGCTTCCAAGGCCCTGCATCGCAAAGGCAAAATCGGCAAGCGCACCATGATAGGCCAACGACTCGCGCGCCAAACAAAGAGTGCGGACGTCAAGCTTCTCAAGCGCGCCGCCGTGCGCGGCCGGGACACAGTAGCGCAGCCAGCCGGCGGCACCCAGCGCACGAACCCAATCTCGCGTCGCCGCATACACATCACCATCATCGCCGCCTGGCTGGGAGCGCACCCAACTCGCGATTTCTTCGGCAAATCGACGGTGGGCGTCACCAAAAAATGGCCACTCCAGAAACGATCGATCGGCCATTCAGTTCCCTTCGAAGACCGGCTTTTCACCGGTGATAAATGCCTTATAGGCTCGCGTGAAATCTTGGGTCTGCATGCAGGTCGCTTGAGCCTCGGCTTCAGCGTCGATTGCATCGTCGAGCGGCATCGCCCACTCCTCGTGCAGCATCTTCTTCGTCATCGCGTGTGCAAACGTCGGACCATCCGCCAACCGCCGGGCCGTTTCTTTCGCCGCTTCCAACACACGCTCAGGCTCGTGCAGCTCGTTGTAAAATCCCCAGGCTAGCGCCTCGGTCCCGCTCATCGAACGCCCGGTGTAAAGGAGTTCGGCTGCGCGGCCATATCCGATGATTCGCGGTAGCATCGCGCATGCGCCCATGTCGCAACCTGCCAGGCCGACCCGTGTAAACAGAAATGCCGCCTTGCTGCGCGGGGTGCCGTAGCGCAAGTCGCTGGCCATAGCAAGAATCGCGCCGGCGCCGACGCAGACGCCATCGATTGCGGCCACGATCGGCTGCGGACAGACGCGCATCGCCTTGACCAGATCCCCGGTCATGCGTGTGAAAGCCAGCAACTCCTCAGGCGACCGCGTGGTGAGCGGCCCGATGATATCGCGCACGTCACCACCCGAACAAAAATTTTCACCCGCGCCGGTAAGCACCAGCACTTTGATTGAGGGCTTGTTCTTCAACTCCCGAAAGTGGTCGCGCAGTTCGGCGTACGACTCAAATGTGAGCGGATTCTTCCGTTCGGGACGATTCAGCGTGAGCGTCCCGACCTTACCGTCAAGTTCCCAGCCGAAAGGCTTCTGGCTCTGCGTCATCTCCGCGGCGCGCCGCGTTTACGAGGCTTTGCGCTTGTGCAAGATGACGCTGTTGCCTTCAGTGTCGGCGATCATCGCCATGAAACAGACCGGGCTTTCGTGTTCCATCTGTATCGGAATACCGCGAGCTTTGATCGACGAAACGGCCGCATCCAGATCGTCGACCGCAAACAGAATACCGTTGCTCGGCTGAAACGGCATCATGCCCCCGCCGCCCCACAGGCCGAAGGTCGTGCCGTCCGCAAGTTCGTATTCCGCTCCCGCATTCTCGGGATATGCGATGGTCGGCTCCAGCCCAAGCACGTCGCGATAGAATCCAATCGCGCGAGCCGCATCCTTGACCATGAATCCGCTCAAATCCATACCGGTAATCCTGAAATCACTCATGCGCGAGGCGTTGGTCATGCAGAGACGACTTCCTCCGCACCCCGGCCGCCGGCTGCGCGCTAGAAGAAACGACTTGTCCCTGCACGAAATCGGGGCGCGTAGTGCAAACCAGCATCACGGCGCCAAGCCGCAGCGAGATCGTTCTCTGGGCTGTGCTCTCGGCTATCACGCTTTTCGTTCATCTCGTCACGAGTACGCACTACGGGTACTTTCATGACGAGCTGTATTTTATCGCGTGCGCCCGCCACTTAGCGTGGGGGTATGTCGACCAGCCTCCGCTGGTTGCGGTGGCCGCCTGGTTCTCCGGCTTCTTCGGCTACTCGCTGGTCGTGTTGCGATTATTACCCGCGATAAGCGCCGCGCTAACCGTTTGGATCACCTGCGCGATCGTTCGCGAGTTCGCCGGCGGACGATTCGCGCAATTGCTGGCCGGCATCGGCGTGATGCTGCTGCCCACCTATCTGGTGCTCGGCAATACCCTCACAACCACGTCGTTCGAACCGTTCTCCTGGACACTGGCCGCATATCTGCTCATCCGAATCATTCGCAACCGCGAAATGCCCCTGTGGCCGGTGATCGGTTTGGCGGTTACATTCGGCATGTACGGCAAGTACACGATGGCAATGTTTGCGGCAACGCTGCTGGTCGG
>JBDTCU010000192.1:0-2766 GCA_039923415.1 Vulcanimicrobiaceae bacterium | reverse complement strand
TGCGGCGCTGGTCTTTTTCAGTTATATCGGCTTCGATACCGCGACGACTACCGCAGAAGAGTGCAAGAACCCGCAGCGCGATGTGCCGGTCGGCGTGATGGGCGCACTGGCGATCGGTACGATTATTTACTGTGTCGTCGCAGTCGTGCTGATCGGCATCGTCCCCTGGCGCCACGTCGATCAGAATGCCGCGCTTCAAGCCGCCATCGCGCCGCTCCACAATCCGTTCGTGAACTGGGCGATTACGCTGGGCGTCTTGGCCGGAACCACCAGCGTAGCCTTGAGTTCATTGCTGGGGCAAACCCGCATCTTTTACGTGATGTCGCGCGATAAGATGCTGCCGCCATTTGTTGCCAAAGTTAGCCCCCGCTTCAAAACGCCGGTGCTGATGACGATGATTACGGGAGTTGCGGTCGCGATCCTCACCTTGATCGTCCCGCTTGAGATTCTCTTGGACCTGGTGAACATCGGAACGCTGCTCGCCTTTACGGTCGTATGTGCAGGCGTCCTCTATCTTCGCAGAAAGCGGCCGGACATTCCGCGCTCGTTTCGCTCGCCGTTCGTGCCGTGGTTTCCAATCCTCGGCATCTTGTTTGCGTCCTTCTTGGCGATCTTCGGTCTCTCGTCGCTCACCTGGCGGAACTTCGGAATCTCGATGGCCGTCGGCTTAGTCTTCTTCTTCGCCTACGGTTTCTGGAAATCGAAGCCCAACGAAATCGAACCGGTCGTCGAACCCGAAGGCCTCGAATTTACATAACTGCGGCTCGGCAGAGCGGACGCCAAGGATTCGGCGTAGCCACTATGGCTGGTCGCCGAGCGCGCCGGCTTCGATCACACCCGGAGTGTTCACATCGATTCGAGAGTTGCGCTTATCGTAACGTACTCGAACGCCGAAAACGCGCGAGAGCGTGTTTAACCCTATCATCACGCGTCCGCGAACTAAGAATGCGGGGTGCTTGATGGTCATTTTCATTCCGTTCAGGGTAGCGTGCGGATCGCCGATCTTCAGCTTGAGGGTTTGGCCGGCGCGGATAATTTCGAGTGTGCTGGTTTTCTTGTCGAAAACGGTATCGGCGCCCAGCGCATCCGAGACTGCACGAAGCGGAACGTACACGTGGTTGAGGTGGGTGACCGGGGGCACATCGCTAATAAGGTTCTGGCCGTCGACGCGCACCTCGGCGGGATGCGACAATGCCAGCACGACCGATATTGCAAGTGCAACGATCGCGGTCGTCGCAAGCGTGCCCCATCTAGGCTTCCGATAGTTCATTGCGACCGCTATAGCTTACAGCGAAGCCGGGGTCGAAAGTTCGTGGGCGTACTCTGGATACTTTTCGACGATCACTTTCTCAATCTCCAACCGCAGCGCTCCCAAGAGCTGCGCTTCCGGGAAGGTTCCGACCAGCTCGCCGGCTCGATAAATCGCGCCTTTACCCTTCCCGCCGGCCACACCGACATCGGCCATTTTGGACTCGCCGGGGCCGTTTACCACGCAGCCCATCACCGCAACCTTAACCGGCGCCGTGTACTCCTTGGCAATTGCCTCGACGCTGCGCCCGAGTTCGAGCACCGATATCTCGGCGCGTCCGCACGACGGACAAGCGGTGATCTCAAAGCCCTTCTCGCGCAATCCGAGCGACTTCAGGATGCCCCAGCAAACCGGCACTTCTTCAATCGGATCGGCCGCCAGCGAGACTCGAATCGTGTCGCCGATCCCTTCAAACAGTAATATGCCAAGTCCGATCGAGGATTTGATCGTGCCGTCGCGCAGCAAACCGGCTTCGGTTATCCCCAAGTGCAACGCGTAGGGAGTGTTACGCTCGCGTAACCGCTGGTCCATTAAGCGGTAAGCGAAGACGGTATTTCGTACATCGTGCGCTTTTAGCGAGATCACCATATCGGTGTGACCCAAATCTTCCAGAATCCGTACGTGCCGCAGAGCCGACTCCACCATCGCCTCGGGGGTGAGTCCCAGCGTCTTCTCTAAATCGGGTGCAAGCGAACCCATGTTGACGCCGATCCGGATCGGAATACCGCGGGCCTTTGCGGCTTCAACTACTTCACGCGTTTTCGAGACATCTCTAATATTACCCGGATTTAAGCGCAATTTTGCAACCCCCGCTTCAATCGCGGCCAGCGCCATTTTGTGATCGAAGTGAATGTCGGCAACGATCGGAACGGGCGAACGGTGGACGATTGCCGGTAAGCCGGCGGCGTCGGGCGGATCCTTGACCGTCACCCGAACAACTTCGCATCCCTCCATCGCAAGCCCGTAGATTTGCTCGAGGGTCTTATCGGCGTCCGCCGTGTCGGTAGTCGTCATAGACTGCACGACGACCGGATGATCGCCGCCGATCCAGACGCTCTTCGCATCGGCTTTACCGGTTTTGTTTTGCAGAAACACCGGATTGCTCCGGCGGCGCAACCGTATCACTCTAGAAGACTCCCTTGCCCGAAACGATTCGCGCAACGTCGTGGAACGCGACGAACAGCATCAACGCCATGAGCAACGCAAATCCGGCTACGTGAACCAGCGCTTCTTTCTCCGGGTCGACCGGTTTGCCGCGCAGCATCTCAGCCAAAATGAAGACGCCGCGTCCGCCGTCGAGGGCCGGCAGCGGAAGCAGGTTGAAGAGTCCGAGCGCAAATGAAATCACCGCTGCAAAGTTTAGATACGCCGCCCAGCCGAAGTCTTGCACGACGCCGGCGGCCTGCCCCATGCCGATTGGTCCGGTCACTTGGCTGGCGTACACTTTCGGATGGCTC
>JBDTCU010000191.1:0-3264 GCA_039923415.1 Vulcanimicrobiaceae bacterium | reverse complement strand
ATAACAGGAATAGCTAAAACATCTTCAATGATGTAACGATACACTTCCAGCATCTTTAATGTTTCCTCTAGCGCTTCTTCATGGGTAGCATGTGCCGTATGCCCTTCTTGCCAAAGAAATTCCATCGTCCGCAAAAACGGGCGCGTGGCCTTCTCCCAGCGCACCACGTTGGCCCACTGGTTGATCAGCACCGGCAGATCGCGGTGCGATTGAATCCATTCGGCGTACATTACACCGATGATTACTTCGGAGGTCGGACGAATCGCCAGCCGTTCGGTCAATTTCTCCGAACCGCCATGGGTTACCCAAGCGACTTCCGGCGCAAACCCCTCAACGTGGTCTGCCTCTTTCATTAGCAGACCCTCGGGAATCAGCAAGGGAAAGTAGGCGTTCTCGTGACCCGTCTCTTTGAATCGGGCGTCGAGTTCGCGCTGTAGATTCTCCCAGATCGCAAAGCCGTACGGCCGCAGGACCACGCAGCCGCGAACCGGCGAGTACGACACCAACTCCGCCTTGATACAGGCGGCAGTGTACCAGGCGGAGAGATCCGCCGCTTTGGGCGGAATCTCTTTGACCAGCGGCGTCTTGGGAGTATCTTGGGACATAACCGCGCCAGGTTCGAGCGGTTGCAAGAGTCAGCCTTCCGCTTTGCGTCGAAGCCAACGTTCTTATGCCAAAATTAACCAGAATCTACACGCGTACCGGCGATGACGGGACGACCGGCCTCGTCGGCGGCCAGCGCGTCCCCAAAAACTCGCCGAGAATCGACGCTTACGGCACAATAGATGAGTGTTCCAGTGCGATCGGTTTGGCTCGCGCAACGCTTGCGCCGCTGCTCGACTCTCATCCGCGCGCGGCGCGGCTGGATGCGTGGCTAGCCTGGACGCAGGATGCACTCTTTAACTTAGGCTCGGATCTGGCGACGCTGCCGAAAAATCGCTGGGAAGGCATGCCGCTTATCACGAAAGACGATTCGACCGCGTTGGAGCGCGCCATTGACGAGGCGGAAAAAGATTTGAAACCGCTGAACACATTCATTCATCCGGGCGGCAGCGAGCCCGGTGCCTATCTGCATCTTGCGCGCACCATCTGCCGGCGCGCGGAACGCCTGCTGGTCTCACTTGCAGAACACGACGAGGTCGCGCCCGAAACGATGCAATACGTCAACCGATTATCAGACGCGCTGTTTGTCTGGTCGCGGTGGATCAATCGCGAACTGAATGCACCAGAAGCGCTCTGGGTCGCATCCACCGCCCCGCCGCCTTTGTCATTGTGAGGAATCCGCGGTCGAAGGAGTGAGTAAACCGCGAAGGATGCCGTAGCGCAAGAGCGCGGCAACGGTGACTGCATCGGTAATTTTTCCTGATGCGGCAGCCGCAAATGCGACGGCCGCGGCGACGCGGACCAATTCGATGCTCTCCTGTGCTTCCGGTTCCGCGTCGACGTGGTAGATATCGCTCGCCAGAAAGAGTTCGACCGCAGTATCGATGATTGAGGGCAATTCGTACAATTGCCCCAGCGGTTCCCATTCTTCGGCGACGATGCCCAGTTCTTCGCGCAGTTCGCGCTTCGCACACTCGAGCGCGCTCTCGCCTGGATCGGCGCCGCCCTTGACGATCTCGAGTACGTCGGTTTGTGCGCCGAATCGCGGTTGACGGGCGAACAGCAGATCGCCCTCATCGGCGACGATCACAGCCGACGCGCGCCCGGTAAGAATGAGAACATGTTCGCCGGGAACCCCGTTGGGATGCACGATCTCATGAACTTCAACGCCGACCCACGGATTGCGATAGATTTCGCGCACCGACCGCCGCTCGTACGATTTCATCCTTGCGTCTTCGACCGGAGCACCGCTGCGCCTTGCCAAGGGTGCCCCGAGGGTGTGATAGGCTGGACATGGAGAAATATCTAATGGACACGACGCTGCTCGGCGATAAGCCTGAATTCGAATACCTCGACGGCGAGGCATTCCGCAAATTGAGCCCGGTACGCACGCACTCAATGGTACAGCAAGCAGTTGCCGAGACGATCAAGCGGTGCGCACGCGGGGCCGGCCAAGCTGGCCCGGAATGGCGTTTCCGGGTTGGGGTCGCCGATGGCACCAAAACCTCACTGATGCCGGATGTTCCCTATGTCTCCCTAGAACGGCTGCGAGCGCTTCCCAAGGAAGATCGCGAAGAGCCGCCGTTCGCGCCGGATATCGCGGTCGAAGTTCATTCGCCATCGCACCGCCCGGGATTGTTAAAACGAAAGGTACAAAAGTATCTCAGGGCTGGAGCAATTCTGGTACTCGATGTCGATCCACAATCGCGTCGCGTTATCGCCCACGCCTCGGCCGGCGTTCATGAGTACCCAGCCGGTTCGACGTTCGCGCATCCGGCGCTTACGTGGCTCGTCTTCGAGATCGACGAGATATTCTCCGAGATCGATATCTTGGATTAGCGGCGCCGATCGCCCGAAGGGCGCGGCCTTGCGGGCTGCGAACCGGGGGCGAATGTCCTTTGGCCAACGACTCTTTGAAACAACCGATTTAGAGAAGCTCCGCGAGTTTTCGAAACGCCGGATTCTTCGTAGAGTACTCGGTGCGAAGGACCTGATCGCGATCGGCCTGGGCACGATGATCGGCGGCGGCATCTTCACCACCATCGGTCCCGGTGTCGCAAAAGCCGGCCCGGCGATCATTGTCTCCTACCTGTTGGCCGGAGTCGCGTCGTTCTTCGCGGCGCTCTGCTATGCCGAGCTTGGCTCGATGGTGCCGATCGCCGGAAGCGCATACACCTACGCTTACGCGACCCTTGGGAAACTGATCGCGTGGATCGTCGGTCTTAGCTTATTGTTTGAATATGGCATTAGCGCGGCGCCGGTTGCGCAGCAATTCTCGGGCGCCATCCAAGACGTGCTCAAAAATCAACTGCATATCAACGTACCGCTATGGGCTCAAACCTCGCACCTGATCGTGCATGGTCCGTGGTGGAATCCGGCCGGATGGGATCTGCTTCATTCGCAGTACGATATCGTCGGCGCGCTATTCGTCATTCTGCTTTCGGGGCTGCTCTCGGTTGGAATTCGCGAAACGGCCACTACGAACAACATCTTCGTGGTTTTGAAGATCGGGGCGCTGGTCATCTTTGTTATTTTTGGGCTCTCGCTGTTCCACGCCGGAAATCTGGTTCATTGGGGCGGCTTCGCCCCGCTGGGCTGGGGGAGCATGACGCCGTTTAGCGGCGGAAACGGTAACGGGATCATTCCGGGTGCGGCGCTGGT
>JBDTCU010000190.1:0-8529 GCA_039923415.1 Vulcanimicrobiaceae bacterium | reverse complement strand
CGAGCAGATCTCGGGTTCGGATATGCGCGAGAGCCCGATCATCGCGCAGATGCGTGAAATCGGGGCAACGATTGCGATCGGACATGCGTCCGAAAACGTTCGCAGCGCCCGCGCGCTCGTAGTGAGTTCGGCAATCGATCAGGCCAACCCGGAATACCGCGCAGCCAAAGCCGCCGGGATTCCAATCTGGAAGCGCGGCGAGATGCTGGCAACCCTGATGCAAGGCCGGCGCGGTATCGCGATTTGCGGAACGCACGGCAAGACCACGACGACCGCGATGACCGCCTCTGTGCTGGCAGAGGGAGGCGTCGACGCAAGCCTCGTGCTTGGCGGCGTTGCAAAGAACACCGGTACCAATGCTCACGATGGAACCTCGCCCTGGTTCCTGACCGAAGCCGATGAGTCCGACGGCTCGTTTGCACTGCTCGACCCCCGGATCGCGGTCGTTACCAATCTCGAAAACGATCACATTGCCAGCGATGATGAGCTGCCGCGCTTAGTCAGCGCATTCGACGAGTTTCTAAACAAACTGCCCGAAGGCGGGCTTGCGGTTATCGGCAGCGACAACCCACGCAGCGCCTCGCTCGCAAATGCTTCCCGTCGCGCGCGCACTCAGACCTTCGGACTCGACCAATCGGCCGATATTCACGCTGCCAATATTTCGTTTGCCGACCTCGGCTCGTCGTTCGATGTGATTGCCGGCGAGAGCTGCTTGGGGCGGGTCGAACTGCAGGTACCCGGCCTAATCAATATCTGCAACTCGCTTGCGGCCGTCGCGATCGGCAGGGCTCTGGAAATTCCGTTCGTGTACATCGCTAGGGCGCTGCATGGCTTTGCCGGCGTAGGTCGACGCTTCGATATTTTAGCACGCACGCCGCGGCTAATCGTGGTTGACGACTACGCCCATCATCCAACTGCGGTCAAGGCCACGATTGCGGCGGCGCGGCGCTATCACCCAGGCCCGGTAGTGGTGGCATTTCAACCGCATCGTTATACGCGCACTGCTTACCTTGCGAATGATTTTGCGGCCGCGCTCCAAGGCGCGGATCTGGTCTTTCTCGCGCCGATTTACGCTGCCGCCGAAGCACCGATTCCGGGTATAACGGAGCGATCGATCGGCGAACCCTTACGGAGACTCGGTGCGCAGGTCGAGTATGTTGCGAGCGCCGACGGGCTTCCCGAGGCAATCCTGGACCGCGCGCCGCGCGGTGCCCTGGTATTGATGCTTGGAGCTGGAAATATCACCACGATGGCGAGCCGGTTAGCACGTGCGGTCGACGCGATCGAGGTCGGCAGGTGAGTACCCTGGACGCCGCCGACAAAGAGAGTTTGCGCGCGATCTGCGGCGGCAGCGTGGCATTTGATGAACCACTCGCGCCGTTTACCTCATGGAAGATCGGCGGCGCTGCCGATGCCTGGATTACCGTCAAGAATGAAGCGCAACTGGCCGGCATCATGCGCTTTTGCCTGCGTCGAAAGGCACCTTGGTTCGTGCTTGGAAGCGGCAGCAATCTTCTGGTCGGCGATGGCGGCATGCGAGGAGTGGTGCTGCACTTAGACGGCGATTTTGCGCGGATCGAGGTCACAAGTGAAGGCGCACGAGTGGTTGTCCAGGCCGGCGCGTCGGCTTCGATGGCGCTGCTCACCGCTAAAGCCGCGTCGGCCGGCGCGCTTGGCATCGGATCGCTGGCGGGCATTCCGGGCAGCGTCGGCGGTTCGCTGCGCATGAATGCCGGCACCGATCGAGAGATGGGTGATTTCGTTCGCGAGGTCTGGGTGCAGTCACCCGGTAAACCGATCGCGCACCCGGTAAGCATCGAGTATTATTACCGGCACACATCGCTCTCGCAGGATGCAATTGTTTCGCGGGTGATCCTGGAATTTGCGAGCGGTGATCCGAAGGTCGTGCGTGAGGAGATGCAGCAGCGGCTGATTCGCCGCAAACGGACCCAGCCGATCGCTCTGCCGAACGCCGGGTCGTGTTTTCGAAATCCGCACGGAGATAAGGCCGCCCGGCTGATCGAAGCGGCCGGGGCTAAGGGGTGGCGCGAGGGCGACGCTGAAGTCTCGCCATTGCACGCGAACTTCATCAATAATCTTGGGAAGGCGAGTGCCAAAGATGTGGCAACCCTGCTAGCGCGCGTCCGTCGCGCGGTCGCCGATACGTTTGGAGTTGAATTGCAGTTAGAAGTGCATCTTGTCGGCGTTTTCGTCGATGGCTGAAAAAGCCCGAGTCGCGGTCGTGATGGGCGGCCCTAGTTCAGAACGCGAGGTTTCGATTCAGAGCGGAACCGGGGTGATGCGCGCCCTTACGGGATTGGGCTACGCCGCGCAATCGCTGGACTACGATGTCAATTTCATCGATGCTATTCGTAAAATTGCACCGGATGTGGTCTTCAATGCCTTGCACGGACCAGCGGGAGAGGATGGCCAAATTCAGGGGCTGCTCGATCATCTCGGTATCCCGTACACGGGCAGCGGCGTTGAAGCCTCGGCTCTTGCGATGGATAAGCACATCACCAAGAAATTGCTGGCCGCCGAAGGTTTGCCGACTGCAGCCTGGGATCTCTTCGACCTCTCGGGCGGCACGTTGCCGCTGCTTCCCGGTTCGCTCGATTTACCGCTCGTCATCAAGCCGCGATTTGAGGGCAGCAGCGCCGGCGTGGCGATCGTGAAAACTCACGAGCAGTGGACCCATGCAATGATCGAAGCGGCCCACACCTATTCGCAGATTATGGCTGAGGAGTTTCTGCCCGGACGCGAAGTTACGTGCGCGGTTTTGGGAGAAGAAGCCCTTCCGATCGTCGAAATCATCGCCAATCGCGACGAATTTTACAGCTACGACGCAAAGTATTCACCGGGCGGGAGCACCCACATCGTACCCGCGCAGATCGATGAGGATCTCGCGGCACGCCTGCAGATGTTGGCGCTCGCGGTGCATCGTCTGCTTGGCCTGCGCGATTACTCGCGCACCGATTTTATTGTCAGCAAAGAAGGCCGTCCGTACATTCTTGAAATCAACACCCTTCCGGGGTTAACGCCGACCAGCCTGATTCAAGATGCTTCCAAGGCGGTTGGAATCAGCTATGAAGCGCTGATCGATCGCCTGATCGGCTACGCCCTCGCGCGCAGCGCGACGCCAACCCTAGCGATCTAATACGTCGGATGTCGCCACTTCAAGCAGTTCGACGATGCGGTCAATCCAATCGAGATGCTCGGGCTTCATCAGGACTGACCGCAAACAGGTAATGGTCGCGCGATCGCTCGCGATTCCTTCGAAGTGTTGAGCGGCGAGCTGGAGTGGAAGTTCCACAAGCGCGAGATAGAGGCCGCGTCGCTCGGCCGCGGCAAAAATGTCGCGCGCCCGCTGCGAGGCTTGCGAAACCGTGGGCGCGCGGATACCCCAGACAACGATGTCTAGTTGCGGCTCAAAGAACGTTATAAAGCGGTCATCAGTTCGCAGGCGTGCGTAAAGCTGAAGGGCTGCGCGATGCCCGTCGCGCAAGCTCTCTGCGAAGGCCCCGTCTATCTCGAGCGGAAGCAATTGCTGGGTTGCCCAGAGCGCAACAGCCGACGCGCCGGCGCGCGAGCATTCCAAGCTGATCTCTCCTAAATGCAGATCGTTCGAGCTAAAATAGGTGTACGGCGAATCGTGTTTATACAGCGCACCGACCGAGGCGTCGCGGAACAACACGCAGCCGCAGCCATACGGCTGAAGTCCATGTTTGTGCGGGTCGATCACGATTGAATCCGCGCTGCCCATCGACGCATAGGCGGCACGAGTCTGTGCGCAGAGTTCCGATACCAGCCCGAAGTACCCACCGTACGCCGCATCCACATGCAGCCGAAATCCAAACTCGTCGCGCAAGCGCAAAATCTCCGCCAGCGGATCGACCGATCCGGTTGCGGTCGTACCGATCGTCGCAACGACCGTACCGACGCCGCCTCGTTCCAGCACTGCGCGCAGAGCATCCATATCCATGCGCGCCCGGTTGTCGCAAGCGATACTTTCGCAGTGCAGCCCAAGAACTGCCGAGATGCGCTGGTGGGTATAGTGCGCTTGCGACGAGGAGACGATCTTCTTGCCCGGATGTTGCCTGCCCGCAACCCAGAGTGCTTCGAGATTTGCCATCGTGCCGCCGCTGGTAAGGTGGCCGAGCCCGTTCTGCCAGCCGAACATCCCCATCAGCTCGCCGACCGCTTCTTTCTCCATCATCGAACTGGCGCGACCGCCATCGAGCGCGTGATTGTTGGGATTGATCGACATTCCAACGATGTAAGCAAGTCGCGCGATCGGATGCGGAGGCTTGAGCATTTGGCCCGCATAGAGCGGATGGAAGTATGGGTAATCCTCATGCAGGCGCCCGGCTAGCGCCGTGATAATCCCGGCCGCCGCTTCGGCATCGAACGCTCGCGCCCGGAACGCCGGTAAATCGTAATCGCGTTCAACCACGCAGAGTGCGAGGTCAAGCAATTCTAACAGACGCCGATCGAGGAGTCGCTGCATTCCTTATACGAGATCGCTCGGAAACGAATCGCGATCGTCGGCTTCGATCATTTGAAAGATCGTCGTCATTTCGGGGTGATCGGCGGCGACCGGATAGCGCTTGCGGCGACGTTCGCCGCCCGCCGGATCGGCCGGGTCATCGATCGGCCGTTGCGAGAGCCGCTTGTTCGCCTCGGCGTACGTCGAGGGATCGGTGTGCGTGTGAATCCATGTGACGACTTCGTCATCGTCGCGAGCGCTTGCGACAACCTCGCGGAGCCGTTCTTCGGTGAGCTTGAGTTCATCCAAGAACCACTGGCTTAAACCAGGTGATATTTGGTATTCGCCGATATTGCCGCCCGGCAGGCCGGCGCGTAATTTATCGATCGTTCGCGGCAGCATGACCAGGCCGCCGAGCTGCTCGCGAGGCGCTCGCGGCGCCTGCTTCGTTAAATCTAGGGGTTGCATCCCTTTGAGTTCGCGGATTCAGTGGAGCCGCCTCGCGGTGCGCTGAACCGGGCAAGGGGGGCGTTCGTGCGTCCCGAAAAGTCTAGCGGCATCAATCGCGGAGGAACTTACCCTGTCCACCACCGGCACCATCGTTAATCCCGGGCTCGAAGGTATCGTCGTCGGGAGCACCCTGCTCAGTAATGTCGAGGGCCAAGAGGGGCGCCTGACCTATCGCGGCTACGATATTCACGACCTGGCTCCAAACGCCACGTTTGAAGAAGTTATCCACCTGCTGCTCTACGGCCATCTGCCGACTCAGTCCGAACTCTCCAGCCTCAACAAGGAACTCGGGTCGCGGCGGATGCTCCCTCAACCGCTGATTAACGCAATGCACGGCGCTCCTAAAGATGCTTGGCCGATGGATGTGCTGCGCACCGTGGTTTCAGGGCTCGCGCTGTTTTCGCCGGTCGATCAGCACGGCGCCCACATCTCCGATCCACACGCCGCGATCGAACTGATTGCAAAAGTTCCAACGGTTGTGGCCGCTTGGGATCGGATTCGCCGCAACCTCGATCCGATCGAACCCCGCAGCGATCTTTCGCAGGCGGCCAATTTCTTATACATGCGAAGCGGGGAGGTGCCAAGCGACGTTGCCGAAGACGCCATGGACACCTACTTGGTGCTGCTCGCGGACCATTCGTACAACGCGTCTACCTTTTCAGCGCGCGTCACGGCTTCGACGAAAGCCGACATCTATGCTGCCGTTACATCGGCGATCGCTACCCTCGAAGGCGAGGCGCACGGCGGCGCCGCGAGCGCCGTCGGGCGTGTGTTACTCGAGGTCGGAAAGCCCGAACGTGCTGAAACGCACGTGCGAGAGGTGCTCGCGCGCGGCGAGCGGATCATGGGTATGGGGCACCGCGAGTACAAAGTGCGCGATCCGCGTGCGCAGCATCTCGACAGTGTTGCCAAAGCGCTGGGCGAGATCACCGATCCGAAGTGGTATGCGATAGCGCGTGCGCTCGAAGACGCCAGCAACAAAGTGCTGCAAGAACAGAAACCCGGCAAACGCATCTACGCCAATGTCGATTTCTATACGGCTCCGCTGTTCTACAGCCTGGGTTTTCCGGGCGATGAGTTCACGCCGATATTTGCCTGCGGTCGAATCGCCGGCTGGAGCGCGCACATTCTCGAACAACTCGCCGACAACCGTTTGATTCGGCCGCAGGCTGCGTACGCCGGGCCGCCCGTACATCCATTCGAACCGATCGATCAGCGCACCGGAAACGGCAAAGCCTAATGGTCGTTATTCCGGCCATCGACCTGCGCGGCGGCAAATGCGTGCGGATGGAACAAGGTGACCCGGGACGCGAGATGGTCTACGATACCGACCCGGTCGACCGCGCCAAAGCGTTCGTGGCCGCCGGTGCCGAGCAGTTGCATGTGATCGACCTAGACGGTGCGTTCGGTTCGGGGGAGAACAAAGCGGCGATTTCAAGAATCTGCAAGGCGGTCGACGTCCCAGTGCAGACCGGCGGCGGGATTCGCACCCTGGAGCAGGCTCAAGCGCGACTCGATGCGGGCGCGAGCTATGTCATTTTGGGCACGCTGCTGATCGAAGAAGAACGAATCGCGCGGAATATTATCGGTGCCCTGGGAGAACGCGTCTTCGCGGGTATCGACGCGCGCGGCGATCGTGTGGCCGTCAAGGGTTGGCAGGAAGCGACCATTGTGAATCGCGATGCCCTGATCAAACGCGTAGCGCAATGGGGAATTACCCGGATTGTTTTTACCGAAATAGCGCGCGACGGAATGGGCCAGGGATACGACTTGGCCGCCCTAGAGACGGTGGCAGGACTCGCCGAGATTCGAGTTACCGCCAGCGGCGGTGCGCGCACGCTCGAAGACTTACAATCGCTAAAGGCAAGCGTTCCGGCCAACGTCGACGCCTGCGTGATCGGGCGCGCGCTGTATGAAGGTACACTAGATCTCGCGGAGGCGATCGCCGCTTTACACTAGCTCCCCGGGCTGGCTCTGGGTTGCGGAGGATGCGGCAGAATAATCGGACGCGGTTCGGGACGCGGTGTTATTGGGCGCGGAATGATTCGAACCGGCAATGGTTTGACCGGAAGGGGCACGATTCGGCGCGCGGTGATTGGGACCGGAGTAGCTTCGGGGCGCCGGCCGACCGGCGAGATTCGTCGGAACGTTGGGGTCGCGCCCGGCTGGGGAGCCGGCGCCCAAACCGGTTGCGGGGCCGGTTGGGTGTAAATTGCAACAATGACCGGGATGGGAATATAGGTTTGCTGACCGTTCCAACCGGTGTAAATCGCGACCGCATTGCAATAAGGATACGAGTACCCGAACGGAACCGGCTGGGTTATTTGGTAGAAATTGCCCGAGGAATAATTTGAAAACGGATACTGCCAACCGTTGCATAGCTGGAGGGCCGCATATCCGCCGGGCGGAGCAATCAGCACAAAGTTCATAAAGTCGCCCGGGTAGAACGTGGTCGGTCCGTTGGCATAGAATTGGAATCCGTTGGAGCCCGCGTAGGGATCGTAACCGAATTGCGGTCCGCTCGCATCAAACGACCAGCTCGAATCGAAGCGCTGGCCAATTGCATCGGTGCCTTCGACAAACACATTATGCCAGCCGGCTGCAAGACGATCGGGCGGAACGTAGCTGATCGTTTCTCCGTCGAAACTGGTCAGGCTGCTCACATCGTTACCGTCGACGAACATGTGGGTTGAGGTGATTTGCGGACCACCATGTCGCGCAAACGTAGCCGAAATCGTCGGATACTCGCCGTTGAGAAGTTGATTTGGTTCGGGCACACGGCGGATCACACTTGGGGCGCTGGGTGAGATCGGCGCCGCGCTTGCAAGCCCAACCGGGACGGAAACGTTTTGAAAGATCGCAACCGAATCGGTGCGATCGTCGTAACCCACAATCGCGCCCATCGACTGAGAGACGAATCGAATCGGTACGAACGTGCGGGCGGCGCTTACGCGGGCCGGCACATCGAGCGCCTCGGAGCGACCGTCGACCGTTGCGAAGCGGGAGCCGATCGGCAACGCTAGCCAGTGCGTTTGGGTGGCGGCATGCACGGTATGGTTACGAGGGTCGTATAGGACATGCGCGCCGAGCGCTTCGAAGATTGCCCGCATCGGTACCATGACGCGATTGCGTGCGGTGTAGGCTGCAATGTCGAGTGGACGGTCGTTCACAACAACGCGAACCGGGCGTGCAGCCGAAGCTGCCGCCGGAATCAGCGCCAAGAGCAAGACCAGCGCCGCCCGTTTCATGCTGTTCATTATAACGCTTTTGGAAGCGAAGGTGTTGCTCTTACGGCAAGCGCCCGGCGAAGTAGCTTCGCGGAATCTCGCTGGGGAGGCGAGTCACGATCTCATAGTTGATGGTATCCGCCCAATGAGCCCAATCGTCGGCGCTTACCGCAGCCTGGCCGGTATCGCCGATCAGCGTGACGGCACTGCCGGCTCGAGCGCTTGGAACAGCGTTCAGGTCGAGCATGGTCATATTCATGCAGACCCGACCGACGATCGGGCAGCGAGCATTATCGACCACAAAGG
>JBDTCU010000189.1:0-2674 GCA_039923415.1 Vulcanimicrobiaceae bacterium | reverse complement strand
GAGGGTGCGTGCACGGCCGTCGCTTCGACGTACCCGTCGTCACTCGACGCATCGACGCTCGCATTCAGATCGGTAAGCGTAATGTGCCCATCCTGCGAGCGCACCGCTACCGTTCCGTTCAAGCTGCTCACGTCGGCGCCCGAACTTTTTTGAATATCCAGGGTCGAACCCGCCGGAATCGCGATTTCGATACGTCGATCGGTCGAGCCGCCCAAAACGAAATGGAAGACGTTTCCATCGGTACCCGGCCGCTCGATCGAGACCCCGTCAGCGGTTCGGAGCAGCCGCAGCTGGGAGATCCGATCCGGACTCCAAGAAACCCCTCGAACGTGAGTTTGGTCGACGGCATGCACTTGGCCATCGGTCGATGCGGTCACGACAACCCGCGAATCCGGATCGCTAACCACCACGTGCGGAGTCTGGCCCGCATTCATTGGAGCGATCGGATGCGCGACGAAACTCTCGCGGTGCATGCCGTGAAACGCCATCGGACCGGCGACTCCGGGCATCGCTCCGGTGAACGAATAGATTGCGATTGAGATCAGGCCGAGTTCGACGGCTATGAGCACGGCGATGATGCCGGCGCGTGAAGGTTTCATACGGCTAGATCCGCGGCCCCCAACCAGCGAAGGTTGTGCGAGCGCCGGTGCGAACCGGAATCTGAGTGAAGGGTCCGCGATTATCGAGAATGACCATCGTTGTGCTTTCCGCCTCCGTCGTTGCGTCTGTCCCAAATACGGCCGAGCGTCGGGGTTGTTTCATTCGCGCCCGGCTGCATCCCCGAGTGAAACAACCCTCCTGCGCCCGCGTAGCTAAGACGTGGCGGCAGCAATGCTGGAGATGCCCGGGATGATATCCTCCGGCAGCTCCGTGGAGGATCAGGAGTTGGTGTCCCGGGCGCTCGGTGGTGAGCCCGAGGCTTTCGGCATCCTGGTCGAGCGCTACGATCGGGCGGTCTACCACTTGGCTTACCGGACGATGCGTGATGTGGAGGAGGCTCGGGACGTAGCCCAGGAAGCGTTCTTCAAGGCTTTCCGCAGCTTGCGCACCTTCAAACCCGGAGCAAAGTTCTCGACCTGGGTCTTTTCGATCACGTATCACGCCTGCTGTGATCGTTTGGCCCGCCGCAAGCGTTATAGTAATGAAGAGTTTCCGGAGCGAGCCGATGGCGCGCCTGGGCCCGAGAGTCAAGCCATCGCGGGCGACGAAGCGCGCCGCCTGCGAGCAGCGATCGAAGCCCTGCCCGAGAAGTATCGGACGGTGATCACGCTCTACCATTTGCAAGGCAAGCAGTATGACGAGATCGCGAGCGTCCTGGGAATTCCGATCGGGACTGTGAAAACGCACATATTCCGGGCAAAAGAACATCTACGGAAGCTCCTGAGCGAGCCGACGGCGGAGGTATACGAATGAACTACGAGAGCGATGAAGCGCTGGAACGGGCCCTGCTTGCGCTCGAGCTTGAGGAGCCGCCGGCCGGTTTACGGAGTTCGATCCTGGCCGCAACCGTCTATCGCGTCCCCATGAGCGTCAAACCGTGGGAGATTTGGACGATGGGAGTGTTGCTGGCCGTCGCGGTCTGGCTGATCACACTGCTGGTCGGCGGCGGAAGTGAGAACTTCCTTAGAACTGTGACCGCGCTAACAAATGCGGCATGGCATCTGGTTTCGGCGCCAAATACGCTGGTATGGATTGCACTTGGCGGCAGCGCCGCATTCTGGCTCTCGTTCTTGTCACTGGCGCCGGCGCCGGTTCGGGTACTGCATCACAAGCGCTAGCGAGCCGATAAGTTCGGTATGGAAGAAGCCAACCGAAAGTTCCGGATCCTAGTCGTTGAAGACGATGCGGCGATCAATCGCGTGCTCGAACTCGAACTCGAACACGAAGGCTACAGTGTAGAGACCGCGCGCGACGGTTTAAGCGGCTTGGAGCAAGCCCTCAAAGAACCCGACCTGGTCATCTTAGATCTAATGCTCCCCAGGATGGACGGACTCGAAGTCTGCAAGCGTCTGCGAGCTAAGAGCCAGGTCCCGGTTATCATGCTTACGGCCAAAGACCGGGTACCCGATCGAGTGGCGGGTCTGGATCTCGGGGCCGACGATTATCTCACTAAACCGTTCTCCACCGAGGAACTGCTGGCGCGGGTTCGAGCGCGCCTGCGCGAGCGAGCACCGCACAGCAATGTGATCGAGTACCGCGACCTCATTATGGATCGTGACCGCCATGAGGTTCATCGCGCCGGTAAAGCAATCACGCTCACGGCCAAAGAGTACGCGCTGTTGGAATACTTGCTGCTGCACCGCAATAAGGTCCACTCTCGCGACGAATTGTTCAACGGTGTGTGGGGAAGCGACTTTCTAGGTGACTCGAATTTGATCGATGTCTATATCCGCTATCTGCGCGCAAAAATCGACGACGGCTTCGACGCTAAACTGATCGCGACCGTTCGCGGCGTCGGCTACACGATCAAAGATTGATTCTTGAAGTCGCTGCGTTGGCGGATTGCAAGCTGGTATGCGCTGCTGCTGGTGGCGGTGATTGTGATCGTTGGGATCGTCATCGTGATTTCGTTTCGTTCGATCTTGATCGATCAGGTGCGGTCGCGGCTCGACAATACGATGCAGGATATCGCGCGCGCCACGCTTCCGAATCCCAATCCATTCATTACGCTGCC
>JBDTCU010000188.1:0-4226 GCA_039923415.1 Vulcanimicrobiaceae bacterium | reverse complement strand
TGCTCGCGCAGCGCAACAACCGATCCGTACGGATCGCGGGATGCTCCCCACCATCGTTCGCCGCCGGTCTCTTGATTTTTCGAACAGATGAACGAGCCATCGACCCAGGCCTGGACTTCGTGTTCGGGCTCGCCGTAAAAGCGCTGTCCAACCAGCAGAGCCCATGGAAAGACCGCAATCTCAAGCGATTCACGACCCGGATTATACAGCGTGAGATCGACAACGAAGCTGACTGTGCGATCGTGCCGGGGACCATGCGGCACGTAAAACGCTTCGGTAACGTGAACCTGGTCGGCTAGCGTGAACTCCGATATTTGAGCGTACGGCAAGAACGTAAACTCGCGCTGAATCTGATGCGGGAAAAACGTTTTGGCGGCGGGACCGCGCAAACGATAGGCGATCTGATGGGTGCCGAAAATGATCTGATCGCTATCCGCATCCCATAGCCCGCGAACGCCTCCCTTGGCGGTCGACTGCGCAAAACTTTTGAAGTTGCCGAGTAGTAGGCCGTAGGGCGTTTGCGCTTCCGGCAGAACGTACGCGCAAAATTCATTGTGCTGTGCGTCGTAACTTGGTCCCATGCAGGCTCTCTACGCCCCAGGAAAGGCGAGCCCTCTACTTCAATCAATGGATACAGCAATGAAAGCAAGCGCCACACTGCGGGCTCCGGCAAAACTCAACCTGACCCTCGAAGTGCTGAGCCGGCGAGCCGATGGTTTGCACAACGTGCGCAGCTTAATGATCCCAATCGATCTCTACGACGAGATCGCGGTTCGCCCCAACGACGGTGGTTTTTTCTTCGAGTGCGACAATCCCGGCTTAACCCGCGATAATCTGGTGGTTCGGGCGCTCGATGCCCTCGAACTCCCCAGCATGGAGATAATCGTTCGGTTAAAGAAATCGATCCCAATCGGCGCGGGCATGGGCGGCGGAAGCAGCGATGCGGCCGCGATCCTGCTAGCCGCAATTGATGGCCGGTTCGGGGCACTTCCCCAGAAAGATTATCTGGCGATTGCGCGCGGACTCGGTGCCGACGTACCGTTTTTTCTTGCACAAACCGGAGCACTGGTCGAAGGGACGGGCGAGCGCGTTACCGCTGCCGGTGATCTGCCGAGCTGGCACGTTTTGATCGTAAAGCCACCGGTTGCGGTCTCGACTGCTCAAGCTTACGCGAGTCTCGACTGCCGACCGGGCACCAGTCGACCGCGCAGCGGCTCGGTCAGTTTGGCGGCACTCGAAGCTCTGCAGCGCGGCGAGTTCGATCGCCTGAACGAACTGCTGATGAACGATTTCCAAACCGCAGGCCTCGACACTCAAGTCGCTGTCGCGCTGGCCGGCTTGCGCGAGGCCGGAGCTTTGCATCCAACAATGACCGGCTCAGGCTCGTGCGTATTCGCACTCGCGCCCGACCGGGCGCAGATCGACCGCTGGGCTGAAAGCCTGGTCTTACCCGACTCGTATACGATTTACCGCAACGCAATGGCGCACCTGGGCGCATGGGTAGCGACGTAAAGACGCTCACAACCGTGCTGCTGGCAGGTGGGCCCGCCGACGCACTCTGTCCGCCCGGTACCGCGAATAAAGCGTTTGTCGAGATCGTTGGAAAAACGCTGCTCGAACGCACCCTTGAAGCGCTCAGAGCTGCACCCTCGGTCGGCCGCATCATCGTGGTTGCTCCCCCCACGGTACACCGAGATCCGGCGCTCAAGCTTGCCGATGAGTGCCGCCCGGATGGAACGCGCATAAAACACAGTCTAGAGAGCGGTTTGCGCGGGCTGCCGCCGGATGACGATGTGCTCGTCAGCACGTCGGACCTTCCGATTCTCACCGCGATCGCGATTCAAGACTTCATCGCGCAAGCACTCGCAAAGGACGCCGACCTCACGTACGGATGTTTGGAGAAGCGCGTCCATATGGCGCGCTTCCCGCAGGTGCCGCACACCTGGGCACACCTTAGGGATGGAACCTATTGCGGCGGCGGCTTCATTACGATCAAGCCTCGAATCTATCCTCAGCTCGCACAGTTTATCGAGAAACTTGGGCGAGCGCGCAAGAATCCGCTGGCACTCGCGTCGTTGTTCGGCTGGGATATCCTATTGCAGTTTGCGGTGCGCCGCCTTACCATCGCGCACGCCGAAGACCGGGCATCGAAACTGATCGGAGCGCGCGTTCGCGCGGTCATTTCACCCTACGCGGAGACGGCCGTAAATGTCGACCGGGTCAGCGACATCGCCCTGGCTGAAGAGCTAGTGCGCGCCGTTACTTCGCAGGGGAACGCCAGCGATTGAACAGCTCGTTTGGAATGCCGAATTGATCGAGGACCTTGCCGACCGTGTGTGCGATAATATCTTCAACGGTCTTGGGTTTCGCATACATCGCGGGAATCGGCGGCAGCAGCACCGCTCCCATCTCGGTAAGCTGGGTCATCGTTCGAAGATGACCCAGATGAAGCGGCGTTTCACGAACGACCAGAACAACTTTGCGACGCTCCTTCAAACAAACATCGGCGGCGCGCACTAAGAGATTTCCGTTAAGTGAGTGGGCTATCGCCGAAGCGCTTTTCATCGAGCACGGGATAACCACCATACCGTCGGTTAGAAAGGAGCCGCTGGAGATTGCGGCTGCCAAATCGTCATCCCGATAAACGACATCCGCCAGCGCTTCGAAATCGCCGGGGCTCAACTCGGTTTCAAGTTCGATCGTCCGTTTTGCGGCATCGCTGAGAACCAAGTGCGTTTCGATTCCCCCGATTTCGCGCAGAGCTTGGAGTGCCGTATATCCATAGACGCTTCCGCTGGCCCCGCTGATGCCGACCACGATTCGCTGCATTCTTCGCGTTTACGCGCCGCCGCCAATCCCGCCTGCAGGGCACCTCACGAGAAGACGAAAACTCGCGAGCGTGCGATCCCCAGAGCTTTCATCTTTTCTTCAAGCGGCGTCGCTTTGGGCCGCCGACCGCTCCGACCGCGCGGCGCGCAAATTGGTTCGCTCGCCGTATTCGGGAATTGCCCCCGAGGTCGGCGCCGCACTCGTCACCCTAGCAGCCGACACGGCCGACCATGGCGTACTCGATGTGATCGCGCAAGGGCGACTCGCCGTTCCCGCCGCGCAGCGCGATGCTGCGATCGTTTTTGCGAGTAACCTCGAACGCATTCACCGAGCTGCGGCGGAGGGTACCGGCCCGGATGCTCTCCTGGAATTGATTCGCGCGCAGTTCGCGCTGCCCGAAATCGCCGACCCGCCGCCGGAGGACAACGTTGAGTTTGCCCTTTCGGATCCGGTCAAGCCCGAATCGGGTAGCGCGCTGCGTTCGCGCCATGCACATTTTAGCGCCTCATCGCTGAACACGTACGCTGAATGCAATCGCAAATGGTTCTATCGCTATCTTTGCGCCGCAGTTGAAGATAAAGGTTCGTCGGCCTCCTTTTACGGTACCGCCTTTCACGATGCGCTCGAGGCGCTCCACACCGAATTTCCGAAACCGGCCGGAGTTCCGGCTTCGACGCTGCTCACCAAACTGCACGGCTACCTCAACAGCTCGTTTGATCGGTTTCGCGGCGGGTTCGATACCGCGGTGGAATTTGAGTTGCAGCGCCGTCGGGCCCGCCGAACGGCCGGACGTTATGTGGAGTGGCTGGTGAGCGAATCGGCGCACGCTCCATTCACCGTCCTCGGCTGCGAGCTGGCCGCCCAGCTGGATTTGGAAGGCTTCAACTTTATCGGCTACATCGATCGGCTCGATCGGGACGACCTTACCGGCGGGGTAGCGGTCATTGATTACAAAACCGGAGCGATCGCGCAGAGCGCCAAGGAGTACCGCGACAAAGTCCGTCAATTCAAAGACTTCCAGCTTCCGTTTTACTATTGGGCGCGAACCGCGCTCGGTGACCGCGTCAGCAAACTTGCGCTGCTTCCGCTTAAAGATGCCCTACTTACGGTTACGCCGATCTCGCTGGAAGTCGTACCGGTTGCCCTCCAAACCGGCGGGCGCGACGAGCGGCCGGCCGGTGTGATTTCAATCGCGGAGTTGGAACATGCAAAAAAACGCATGATTGAAATCTGTCGCGAACTTACCGGCGGTTCGATAACCCGTTTTGCCGTTACCGACGACCCGGCCGCCTGCCGATACTGCGCCTACCAGATTGCTTGTACCGATCGTCCCGCGCCGGCCGAGGAGCGGTTTGCGCGATGAGCGTATCCTTCGACGAGCAGCAATCCGCTGCCAT
>JBDTCU010000187.1:0-4222 GCA_039923415.1 Vulcanimicrobiaceae bacterium | reverse complement strand
CGTAATCGGGTCTTGGGGTCCTGACGGAAATTACTGGTTCGGCACTGGCGGTAACGGAGCGTCTTCGGCAACCCTCGTTCGTTTTCGATACTATCCTTAGCAGCGCCATTTCGCAACCCTCTTTCAGCGAGTTCTTACCGCACGCCGTCTTTCGGCCAGAATCCGAAGAGCGCGCGACCCGGCTCGAGGTCCCAGAAGCGCGTTGCATTGTCGCCGACGCCGTACACGATCGCATACGGTACATCATTCGCGAATGTTGCGCGCACGAGTCGAGCGAAGTCACGCGCTGACATCCACGTCGCGGCATAGCGTGCGAACGCTTGCGCGCGCGTGAGCCCGAGCCATTTCGAGGACTCTCCGACGCTCTCGTGTTTGGGATCGTCCTCTGCGGTAATAGAACCAATCCGAATGCACGTCACCAGCAACCCGTATTTGTCGCTATACAATCGCCCGAGTGTCTCGCCGAATGCTTTCCAAACACCGTACAAGCCGTCAGGCCGGTACGGTGCATCGTTGCGCACCAAGAGCCCGAACGCGCGCCTGTAAAGGTCTGGAGCGTTGTCGACCTCATACATCCCAACGCAATGGTTGGAGCTTGCGAAAACGAAGCGATGCGCACCAACCTGCCGCGCCGCTTCGTAGGCATTGTAGGTCCCCAGAATGTTCGGGCCGTAGGTGTCGGCCCACGATGTGTCGACCGCAACGGCGCCGGCGAGATGCACCACGGCCTCGCACCCCGCCAATGCCCGTTTGAGCGCATCGAGATCCTGCACATCGGCAATGATGTCGGCGTCGTGCAGATCGATGCGCACAACGTCGTGGTCTTTTGCAAGGTCCTTGCAGAGGCGTACGCCGATCGTGCCCCCGGCGCCCGTCACCCCAATCTTCACTATTGCGTAACCTCCAGTTGCAGCCGAGTTCGCGCTCTACTGCGCGACCAAGATCGCGGATCTAAGGCTTGAGTTCGTAGTATACTTTGCCCGTTCGAGCTACGCTTTTCAGCTTTCGCGCAGCAGACATAGGCGAAACGCCCGCAAACGCTTGACGCGCATCCATTAGGACCGGAGGGTCGACTTGATAACTGTGGCCGGCTTTATCGGCGCTTTTGAGGTAGCTCACGTCGATCGTGTCCACTCCGTTACAGAGCAGCATCTCCGTACCCGCCTGCCCGGCCCGCTGGTGGCCGTGAACTTGTTGCGATTGCCGCAGAGCCAGATCCTTGTTCGAGACGTACAGAACGACTTGCGCGGAATCCTTCGGCTTGGCTCGCGGCGGTCCGGTGCACAATTTCGCTGCGGCTAACTCACTTCGCAGCGTATCGCTGTCCACGTCAGGTGCAAAGAGCACGACCCACCCCAAACAGTTCGCGCATCCGGTATGGCGCATGTACGCTATTCCTTCAGCGGCAAAGCGAGCGCCCAAACTGTGTGCGGCGAAGGATATAACGGCATTCGGATACTTCGACCGAAGGGTCGCCAGGAAATTGCGAAAGTGAACCATAGACCAGCCTGCGTTGGTCTCGTCGTTGATATACGCAAGGCGGCTGGTTACTTTCGATGGCCATGAATACACGATAATCGGCCCAGGAAAACGTAGCGATTGCTGGATAGTCAGTGCGGTCGCGGCGGCAGTCTTAAACGTTGTGTAGTACCCGTGGATATAAACGAGGATTTGCCGCCCGCGCTTGCTATCGAAGTTTTTCCCTAACGCGTTTAAGAACGCCGCATCCGTGCTGCATCGCCGCTCGGTACGTTTGCTTACGGGAGAGGATACCACGCCGCGAGATACGAGCGCCGACCGCGCCTGCGTAAAGCCGCGCTCACCACTGAAGAGCTGCTCGTCACTCAGCGGTTGGCGATCGGTAACAAAAAATACACCGGGTAGGCTTTGCGCGGGTTGGCAATCGGCAAGTGCGGGCAAGCGCGAGCCTGCCGCCAAAGTCACGGTGAGAAAGGAGATTAGAAGGACCCGGCTGCTCGTCATGCTGCAGAGATATTATCCGACCCGAATTTCCCCTGTGTCCGTGAGGGTCCCGACATCTGACGCGGCGACTGACCGCGCGGTAAGACCGGCGAGCATGCGCTGCTTATGTTGCGGGTCAATGGCGATCAGCAAACCGCCGGAAGTTTGCGCATCACAAAGGAGCAGGCGCGACTCCTCGGATACGCCCGAGGCGAAGATTACGCCCGCATTGAGAGCGTTGTTGAGATTGGCGCGCGTTCCGCCTGGGACGACTCCCTGCACAGCGAGCTTTAGCGCTCTGTCGAATAGCGGCACCGCGTCCGACCGAATCTCGGCCCCAAGTGTGTGCGCGGTCATTTCCAGCAGGTGCCCGATGAAACCGAAGCCGCTGATGTCGGTCGCTGCATGCGCGCCACACTCGATCATCACCTCGCTCGCCGCCCGATTCAGCGTTTGCATCGAGTCGATTGCAGGCTGCAGCGCAGCATCATCGATGACGTCGCTACGCCGCGCGGTTGTTAAAATTCCCGTGCCGAGCGGTTTCGTGAGGATGAGCGCATCTCCGGGGCGGCCGCCATCATTGCGCACGACCTTCATGGGATGCACGATGCCGGTGACGGATAAGCCATACTTCGGCTCCGCGTCTTTAACGGTATGACCGCCGATCACGCTGATGCCCGCCTCTCGGGCTTTTTCAACGCCGCCCCCGAGAATCTCGCCGAGAATTGAAGGGTCGAGATCTTCGGGAAATGCTGCGATTGCGAGCGCGGTAAGCGGGCGCGCACCCATCGCGTAAACATCGGATAATGCGTTGGCCGCAGCGATGCGGCCGAAACTACGCGGATCGTCGACGATCGGCGTAAAGAAGTCGACCGTTTGCACCAGCGCTACTTCATCGGAGATACGAAATACGCCGGCATCGTCCGCGGTAGAGGTGCCGACCAAGACATTTGGGTCATCAATTGCTGGCAGCTCGCGCAAGACTTGCGCGAGGACGGAGGCGTCCATTTTGGAGGCTCAACCCGCGCAGCTGGAGAGATGGGTGAGTCGTAAAATATCTTGTTTGGTCATGACGCTCTCAGCGAACCGCGAATACAAACAGGGCAGTGATGCCGGCGAGGATTCCAACTCCAACGACGCATCCGAAAACGATTGCAAGCAAACGCGCCGGGAAAACCTTGCGAACGATAAAGAGCGATGGTAGGCTGATCGCGGGCAGGGTCATCAGAAGGGCGGTTGCCGGCCCGGCGCCCATACCCGCGTGCATGAGCGTTTGGGTGATGGGAACTTCCCCTGCAGTCGGGATAACGAATGCCGATCCAATCGCTGCCAGCAATGCAACGGAGCCGATGCCGGCTGCGTGAATCGTGAATCCCGGCGGAAACAGCCAAGCGCGCAGACCGCCCAATACCAAGACGATAGCGATGTATCCGGGTAACAACGTGTATATTTCAATCCAGAGCTCCTCGAACCAGGCGACTGCAATACCGGCCGGCGTGCGCTTCGGGTCTTCGATCGCCGCAGACGCGAAAACGTGGACATCTTTATCTGTGACGCGGCCAGCACCAGTGCGATTCGCAATCCAGGCGACAAGGACGACCAGCGCGAGACCGAACGCGAGTCGAATTCCGGCGAAGGTCCAACCAAGAACAAACCCGATGAAGATCAGCGTCGCCGGATTGAGAACCGGATTGCCGAGCAAGAACGCGAGCGCGCTTCCCATACTGGCACGTTGCCGACGCAACCCGACGACGATTGGCGCGGCGCAGCACGTACACATCATCCCCGCCATCGACGCAGCACCTGCAACCACCGCTGATTTCGCGCCGTCGGAGCCGATCAGCTTCAAGAGCCAGCGGCGCGGCACGAACACTTGGATCGATGCACCGATGAGGAGCGCGAGGACGACCGCCTCCCATACCGATATAAAGTACGCAACCGCATACTGCCATGCAGCTGCAAGACCGACACTCTGCGGCGCGACGGATTTTCCGCTGATGATGGACGAACCGATGCTGTGGGTGTGAGCGGCGACATGTGATTTATTCCAATATGGCAGCCACTTCACGATGAGTAAGCCGATGACGGCAATCGCCAAGAAGAGGGTTACTCCGAGAATGAAACGCTTGACGTTGCTTTCCCGGTCGAGCAACGCGCCATCCGAAACTGCCACAAATACTCCATTTAGTTTTTCACGGTGCGAAACCCGGTCATGACGTCACGCCGCTGGGGACGATAGAAATTGCGCCATCGAGTAGAA
>JBDTCU010000186.1:0-6405 GCA_039923415.1 Vulcanimicrobiaceae bacterium | reverse complement strand
GATTAAGTTGTCGTGCTTCTTCAAACGCAAGCTCGATCACGCGTTTGGCGCGGGGGGTGAAGACCATTTCTTGCTGGACTGTTTGACCTCCGCGGCCGACGATCGCCTCGACCTCTTGGCGGACCTTCGCCAGATTGACGCCGAGTGTCTCGAGTACTTTGGCCGCCAAGCTTTCGCCCTCGGAGATAATCCCAAGCAGAATGTGCTCGGTTCCGATGTAGTTGTTGCCAAGCCGCTGTGCCTCTTCTTGCGCCAAGACAATACTGCGGCGTGCTCGCTCGGTGAACGGTTCCCACATTGACATGGTCTTTATGTAACTCCTACTGTATCCGAAGGCCCTAAAGTGTATATATCGCGTACAGCCGTTTTGGTTTCCATCGGTTGTTCATAGAACATATTTATCGGCGGCGGGGTTTCGTTGAAACCAATTCTTGACTTACCCTATAAAGAGAAGCGCAAGCCGAGGAACCCGGCGGTCGCTCCAGCCTCTTGGGTTTGCTTATAGAACCTAATCTCAATCGATGTAAACGGCGCGATCGACTTTCCGGCAAAGAGCGTGAGCACCGGGCCGGTCGTCATAGAGCCGATTCGCCCAATCCCAAGGCCGCCGCCCACATAGGCTCCGCCGAAGCCGCCGCCGGTAAAACCGCGCACCTCGCCGGTCAGCGCGTAGCCGCCATTCTTGGCGAGCGGGACAAGCAGGGACCCTTGAAGCTCTACCGGTACCGCTGGAATCGAGGCCGCCGAACTCAAAATCGCGGCGGCACCCAGGCTGGACGGCGAGCCCGAAACCAGGCCGCCGCCGGCGATAGACACATCGGCTGCCGCAGCGCCACAGGCAAGACCCGCCAGCAAAACCGAGGCGACGATGCTTCGGCATAGGCTCTTTTGCATATATTTTGTGGGTTAGCCACCCGGAAAAGGAGAGCCTCGTTTGGGATTCGGAAAAAGACAAGCACTCGGCGAGGCGACCGCGAATATAGCCGGCATGCCGACAACCGAACAAGTGCGCGAAGCGCTCAAAGATGTGAAAGACCCCGAGCTCGATATTGGTATCTTAGATCTTGGGTTGGTCTACGATGTCATTACCGAAGGCGAACAGAATCAGCACGTCACCGTCATCATGACGTTGACTTCACCGATGTGTCCGGTCGGGCCGATGTTTAAGAAATCGGTTGAAGACAAAGTCAAGTCACTCGGCGGCGTGGAAAGTGCCAAAGTTGATATTACATTTTCACCGCCCTGGGATCCGCGCGAGATGGCCAGCGATGACGTCAAGGTCACGCTAGGCATTTGGTAAAGTCGCAAAGATACACTGCGCTGGCAGCAAAGCGCGAGTCCGCGCAGTTTCCGGCCGGCCGGAGCGCGGCGGACAAACAGCACGAACGGGGTAAGCGAACGGCTCGCGAACGGGTCGCGGCGCTGGTCGATCCGGACTCGTTTATCGAACTCGATCAATTCGCCGTGCATCGCACGACGGCTTTCGGCCTAGACGAAAAAGAGTTTCTAGGCGACGGCGTCATCACTGGCCGCGCGACCATTCACGGCCGCCAAGTCTTTCTGTTCTCGCAAGATTTTACGGTGCTGGGCGGATCGCTCGGCGAGGTCTTCGCCGAGAAAATCTGCAAGGTGATGGACCTGGCCGTGAGCACCGGTTCGCCGATGATCGGCATCAACGATTCGGGCGGCGCGCGAATCCAAGAAGGGGTCGTATCGCTGGGAGGCTACGCCGAAATATTTTGGCGTAACGTGCAAGCCAGTGGGGTGATACCGCAAATTAGCCTGATTGCCGGGCCCTGCGCGGGTGGTGCCGTCTACTCACCGGCGATCACCGATTTTGTGATCATGACCGAAAAAATCTCCCAGATGTTCATCACAGGGCCCGAGATCATCAAGACGGTCACCGGCGAAGATGTCAGCTTCGAGCAACTCGGCGGCGCCAACACCCATGCAACCAAAAGCGGCGTCGCGCAGCTCACTGCCGCAGATGAAGACGAGATGGTCGAACTGACCCGCGGCTTACTCTCCTATCTGCCTCAAAATAATCTGGAAGACCCGCCCCGTTACGCCTGCGATGACGATCCGGCGCGCAACGCGCCCGAGCTCGACGATATCATTCCCGATTCGCCGAACAAACCATACGACATGCATGAGGTCATAACACCTGTCGTCGATAACGGCGAGTTCTTTGAGATCGCTCCGTTGTACGCGCAAAACCTAATCACCGCCTTTGCGCGGGTCAACGGCGGGTCGATCGGCATCGTTGCAAACCAGCCGAGCGTGCTGGCCGGTGTACTCGATATCAAATCGTCGATTAAGGGCGCGCGGTTCGTCCGCTTTTGCGATGCATTCAATATTCCGCTGATCACGTTCGTCGACGTGCCCGGATTTTTACCGGGAACCGATCAGGAGTACGGCGGCATCATTACCCACGGCGCCAAGCTGCTCTACGCGTTCGCCGAAGCGACAGTCCCAAAAATTACGATCATCACCCGCAAAGCCTATGGCGGAGCCTACGACGTGATGGCCTCCAAGCACATCCGTGCCGACATCAATGTCGCCTGGCCGACCGCCGAGATCGCGGTGATGGGCGCCGAGGGTGCAGTAAAGACGATTTTCCGCCGTGAACTGGCGGCCGCACCCGACAAAGACGCCAAAATGCAAGCCTTGATCGGCGAGTACACCGAGCGGTTCGCTAATCCATACATTGCCGCAGAGCGCGGATATATCGATGATATCATTGAGGCTCGCATGACGCGACGAGTGATTGCGAAATCGCTGGAGATGCTTGCGAACAAGCGCGTCGAACGCCCAAAACGCAAGCACGGCAACATTCCCTTATAAGGAGATGCGATGACCACCCGGAAAGTCTTCTTGGTCGCCGGCGCGGCTGCGGACGGATCGGCGGCAACCGCCTGTGCTTCGGACAGCGCGGCGAAAGAACCGTTTGCGTCGTTCGCGTTCGACCAAGCGCGATTTGCTTCAATGCTTGGAAAACCGGCTCGTCACCGCCAGTGCTTCGGAGCCGCCCAAATCGCAGGTGGCGACGTACTGCGCCAAATGCTCAATTCGATGAATGCCTACGAATACACCCTCAAAGAAGGGTCGGGCGCAATGCACGCGGCCGCCGTGCTCTATCACGGGCACGTCGTCGCGCTTGGGATGAACGATCGGGCTTGGAATGAACTCGTTATTCCGGCAATTCCAAAAATGTCCGAACCAATGCGCAAAGGGATGCCCGCCGGCCTGAAGCCTGGCTCCGGAAATCCGTACTGGCACGAATCAAAAATAAAATCACCGCAATACGATGCGTCGATTGAGGCGCTGGTCCTGCGCCGTGCTTCGTTTTTCATCTGCAACAACGCTTTGGTGGGGACTGCGAATGTGATTGCAACTGCGCTAGGCAAACATCAGGCGGAAGTCTATAAGCAACTCGCCGCTTCGACAGTACCCGGATCGCTGCTGGTCCCGGCCGGCGTAATGGCCATCAACGCCTGCCAGGACGCCCGCTTCACCTACATCCAAGCGACGCTATAAACTCTCATGGCGCGAGTTTGCTATTCCTCGCCATCATGGTAGTCAAGTGGTTGGCCGCGGATCAGCTGCCGTTCGGGTGAACGCACAATCCACTTGTTGCTGTCTGGGTAGTGACCCGATTCGCCGATGGGGTTATCCGCAACGACGTAGACGACCAAGTCTTCAGTGCCGCCGATAAGCTGATGCGCTTCGCCTGGCTTGAAAAGGAACGCATCGCCGGTCGCAACTTCGGTCATACCGCCTTCGTGCCGCACGAAACCGCTGCCGGAGATCACGTGGTAGAACTCCCATTGGGCGCTGTGCGAATGATACGGATAGTTGGCTTTCCCGGCATGCACGCGCGAGATCTCTACATCGAAAGGATGGCGTTCGTTCATATCCATCGAGGTCGGTATGCGCCCGAGCGCCTCGGATACCTCACGACCTGAGCAGCCGAACTTGCCTTTCGGCGAGGTCCAGGTATCCTCGGAAACATCTTTCGTATTGACGATTTTCATCGAACCAGTCTTGGCGGTAGAATCGGCGCGGCCCTCGCGGTCGATTCCGCCGAAAATAGGACCACGAGCACACCGAGCGCTTTCCTAATCCGTCGTCTAGAACGCCAATACTTTTACGTCATAACGAGCGAAGTTTTTGTCGTGCGTCACGATCGTTAAGCCCTCGCATTGTGCCTGTGAAATAATCAGCCGATCGAATGGGTCAGTGTGGTGCATCGGCAGGCGAGCGACCCCATATGTGTGCTCGGCGACAATCGCCAACGTCGAGATTCCGGCGCGATCGAGACGGTCGGGAATATATTGGCCGGGCTCACCCGGCAGTCTGAGTTTACCAATTGCAGCCTTAATGGAGATTTCCCACGTCGAGGCAGCTGAAACGCTGAGTTGATTGCCGGTGTCTGCAAGCACAAGGCGGATTTTTTTCGTCAACTCGGACGACCGCAAAAACATCCAAAGCAGCGTATGCGTATCCAGAAGATATTTCACTCGTAAAATGCCCTCAGGAGTTCGGCAGGTAACGGGGCGTCAAAATCATCCGCGATATATCCGAGTCCGTCATCGATTCCGAGTTCTCGAACCTTCGGTTGATCGAAGGGTACGATGCGCGCCACCGGCTTCCCATTTTTGGTGACCACCGCCGATACCCCGCGTTCAGCCTGCTCGATCAGCGCCGAAAAGTGCGTTTTGGCAGCGAAAACACCGAGCTTCTTTTCCATAAGACTAGTTTACCATAACTAGTTGTGGAACGGAAGCGGGCGGCCGAGAGATCGCCGAAGGACGCCGGGGCTTGCGCTGGTATCTAAGCCGTCGTGAAGTTACTCGAAGGGAAAAAAGCTCTCGTAACGGGGGTTGCCAACCGCTGGTCGATCGCGACCGGGATCGCGCGCCAACTGCACGAGCATGGCGCACAGCTCGCCTTCATCTATCAGGGCGAACGAGTGCGAGATGAAGTTGAGAAGCTCGCCGCAGAACTGGGCGGCGGTCCAGTGCTGGAATGCGACGTAACCTCAGACGAGGCTTTGCGCGCGCTAAATCACACGCTCGCAACGGATTTCGGCAAGCTCGACATCCTCGTCCACTCGATCGCTTTTGTAAATAAGGAGGACCTGGCCGGCAAAGTTTACGATACGTCGCGCGACGGATTTAAGCTTGCACTGGATATTTCGTCGTACTCGCTTATTGCGCTGGTCAAAGCATTGCGTGAAACGCTGAGCGATGGCGCCAGTATCATGGCGCTCACCTACTACGGCGCAACCGCGATCGTTCCAAACTACAATATCGCGGGCATAGCAAAGGCCGCGTTGGAGGCGATCGTTCGCTATTTGGCATTCGACCTGGGCGATCGAGGCATTCGAGTAAACGCGATCTCGGCAGGTCCGATTAAAACCGCCAGTGCGCGCCAGGTCGCCGGCTTCTCGAAGATGCTGGAAAAGGTCGGCAATGCCGCCCCGTTGCGGCGCAACATCACCGCCGATGAAGTTGGGAAGACCGCAGTCTATCTGGCCTCGGATCTCTCGGCGGCGATCACCGCCGACGTGCATTTCGTAGATGCAGGGTATCATGCGATGGGTATGTTTCCCGATCCCGCCGCTTAATGCAATTCGACGGCCCGCCCCCCACTGAGGACGAGATCGCCGCGCTCAGCGCGGTGTTCGCGCTGAGCACCCGACCCGATCTAGTTCTGCAAACGCCGCAAATCCCGCTGTGGCGCTTAGCGATGCGCTATCCCGAACTCGAATTGGAAGACCTTCGAGGTGTTTAAAAAGATGTTGATCGCGAACCGTGGCGAGATCGCGGTGCGCGTCATTCGAACCGCGCGTGAGATGGGGATTGCGACGGTCGCGGTGTATTCCGAAATCGATCGCGACGGGCTGCATGTCAGGATGGCGGACGAGGCGTTCCTGCTAGGTCCGACGGCGCCATCGATGAGCTACCTGAATGGTCAGAGGCTCCTGAGCGTTGCTCGTCAGTCGGGAACGCAGGCGATCCATCCGGGCTATGGCTTCTTAGCCGAGAATGCCGCGTTCGCTCGCGAAGTCATCGCCGCTGGATTCACGTGGATCGGACCGCATCCCGATGCCATCGAAGCAATGGGTGACAAAGTGCGGGCTCGCCAAGCGATGGTGAATGCCGGAGTGCCGGTCGTTCCGGGTGGAGTTGCGGCGATCGCCGATGCGTCGGGCGCGCGCGAGGCCGCCAAAACCTATGGCCTGCCGCTTGCACTCAAAGCGTCGGGCGGCGGCGGAGGCAAAGGGCTTAAAGTAGCGCGCACCCTCGGAGAGATCGACTCGGCCTTTTCGACCGCTCAGCGCGAGGCTCGAGCTTATTTTAAGAGCGATACGATTTACGCGGAGCGCTATCTCGACAATCC
>JBDTCU010000185.1:0-6898 GCA_039923415.1 Vulcanimicrobiaceae bacterium | reverse complement strand
GATCGCGGTCGTGGTCGATGATATGATCTCGACCGGCGGAACGCTGGCCAAGGCGGCCGAGGCGATCCGCGCCCGTGGAGCTACCCAGGTCTTTACCGTAGCGACCCATGGGATTTTCGCAGGCGACGCAATTTCCGTCCTCGAGCAATCGCAGATCGAAAAAGTAATCGTCACGGACACGATTCCGCTTGCCGGCATCGAGAACCATCCTAAGTTCGTCCAGCTTTCGATCGCGCAGACCTTGGCCGACGCGATCAATCGAATCACCACCAACCGTTCGGTCTCCGAACTCTTCTCGGAAGAGGACGAAGAAAAAAAAACGCCTGAGTCCGAGCTTCCCAGCATTGCCGAACCGATACCGATTTCGTAAGGAGACCCCGTGGCTTCGAAAGACCTCAATCTCACGCTCGAGAAACGCGACCAATCAGGAACGACTACCTCTAAGGCTCTGCGCATCGCCGGAAAGGTTCCCGGAGTGCTCTACGGGCACGGCGCACCGCCGCAGCCGGTGACCTTCGACGGCCGGATCTTTGAAGATCTGCTGCACAAGGGTGCCCGCACCGGACTCATCACCCTGACCATCGACGGCAAGAAAGATACCGCGCTGCTGCGCGAGGTTCAACGCGACCCCGTCAGCCGCAAAATAATGCATGCCGACTTGCAGCGGGTCTCGGCGAACGAAAACGTGCACACCACCTTGAACGTGGTTACGCTCGGGGTCGCGTTCGGCGTCAAGGAGTCGGGCGGTGTCCTCGATCTGATCCTGCACGACTTGGAAGTCTCAGGACCGGCCAATAAATTGCCGGAGCACCTTGAGATCGACGTTACCGCTCTGGGTATCGGCGATCACATTACCGCCGGCGATGTGAAACTCCCCGACGGTTTCAAAATGCTAACTTCATCCGACATGACCGTCGTCGCGGTAGCCGCTTCGAAGACCGCAGCGCAAGTCGAGGATGCAGCAACGCCGAGCGAACAAGTCGCGCCCGAAGTCATCGGAGTGAAACCTGAAGCCGAAGCGGGCAAATCGTAGCCGAAACTCGCCTGGTCGTGGGACTGGGAAACCCCGGTTCGCAATACGCTCGGACCCGTCACAACATCGGATTTATGGTGGTCGACGAGCTCGCGCGACGGTTTTCGATCGACAATTGGAAAACCAAAGACAGCGCGCGCCAAGCCTTCGATTCGCCGCGTAAGCTGGTGCTGGTCGAACCCACCTCGTTCATGAACCTCAGCGGCACCCCGGTGCGACTGATCTCGTCATGGTATCGAACTCCGCCCGAATCGGTGCTGGTCGTAAGCGACGACATGGATATTCCGTTCGGCGCTCTTCGAATGCGCACCCAAGGGGGTCACGGCGGCCATAATGGCCTACGTTCGATTATCGCGACGATTGGAGCGGACTTCCCTCGGCTGCGCATCGGAGTCGGCCGGCCTGAAAATGACAGCATCGATCACGTGCTCAGCCCCTTCAACCAGGCCGAACACAACGATCTGCCAAAGATTATCGCAGTCGCGGTCGACGGGGTGGAGCGTTGGCTCGATGGGGGCGCCGAGAGCGCGATGCAGTTCGTGAACTCATTCAGGAACGATATGTAGGAGGAACCGTGCGTTATTTACCCGGGTGTGTCGGCGTTGGCTCGGTGCTTATTGCGCTGACGCTTCTTGGCGTTACCCTGCCTGCGCGTGCCGATACGACCACGGTCGGCGTTACGTTGAACGGACCGAGCGGTGCGCACATCGAGCAACAGGAAGTTCAAGCGGTACCGTTCGTGCCGCTGCCGATGATCGAAATCGAACACAAACACAAACGACTTCGTCTGCGCGCCGAGATAGTGCCGCCGATCGGTCCGGTTCCACTCGCGCAGGGCGACGGCGGATTCGGACTGGGTCAGGACCCTCGACTGAGCTACCTCGCCGGTGAGGTGACCTACAGTCTGAACCAAGGGCGTTTCGAATTCGGAGTCGGCCAGACAATCCTGAATCAGCGGACGCTCTACCCCCCGTCTCCAATCGCGCAAGCCTCACGGGTAGTTGGCGCGCGTTATGTAATTCGTTCGGTGTTGTACTCGTCTTTGCGAGAACGTCTCGAAGCCACACTTGCGTTCAATCCGTCAATGCGCGGCGTGCAGTACACGATCTATCCAAGCGGCTTGGGCCTGGGCCCGATAGGACACCCAACGCCTCCGTTTACGCTCAACGACCCGGAGAGCGCCTCGATGGTTGACGCGACACTTCGCTGGTCGATTCCGCGCAACCGATACACATTCTCCTACGGCCTGCGCTACATCAACTACGTTGCGTCCTACACAAATGACCATCGACTGGCCGACCGCAACCACCTGTTCATGCCATTTATGGGGCTCGACTGGCAGTTGCCGTTAAAGCATGACGGCGAGTCATCCCAAGCCGCTCGCGCAATCTCAACGACTGCTGCGGCTACGCTCGCTCGGCCTGTACGCGCCGATAGGACGTCGTTTGGAATGACGCTCAACGGAACCGCCGGTTCTTACAGCGCCGACTCCGGCGAGTTTACCATTCCAGCTTCGTTCAGATTGCTGCCGATCTTTCGAGTCGAACAGGCGCATAAGCGACTGTCGCTGGGCGCCGAGGGGATTCTCCCGAATTCGGGTTCTAATTTGTTCGGCCCATCGCTCTATAAGTGGAGCTATCTCAACACCGAGCTGCTCTATGCAAGTTCGAACAGTCGCTATGCCCTTGGAGTTGGGAACACCGTCGCGAACGAGCGATTCTTTCGCCCACAAGGTTTCGGCAGCGAAACGGCAACACTTCGCCTTGAGGGTCTGCGTTACACCGCGCTCGGAGTGCTCGCGTCAAGCGGTCGCGGACGATTGGAAGCAAGGCTCAGCGTGAATCCGTATCTTAATGGCGTCTATAGCTTGACGGATGCTTTTTCACCACCGTCAAACTGCTCACGATGTTCCCCTGCAAGTTCGCATTCGTTCACTCACCTGCGAGGAGCTTCGCTGGTCGATGGATCGCTTGTGTGGTCAGTCCCACTCGGACTCTCCACATTTTCGTACGGACTGCGCTATATCAATCAAACCATCAACGATGGTTCACTCCCTGGGTTTAGCGGGCAGCCGGCGCGGACGTTTCTCGAGCGGAACTCCTCGCTCATGCCGTTTATCGGAGTAAGCATTCGCCCTCGCGGTTGACGAAACGCCTGAATTTGCCGATACTGTACACATGAGTACATTCGCGGGCAAAGCGTTTGTGGTTCGAATCGACGAGCAAACCGCTTTCGAAGACTCATCTACGCTAATCGACGACTTGAGTTTTTTAGCCGGCAAGCAGGTTCGACCGATCGTCATCGCACCGAACGCGCACGCCGCACATGCCTTTGTACGAGCGATGAACCGCAGCGGCAACACCGCAGTCGGTTTGAACGGTGCGGACGCCGCGATGCTTCCCGGCGCCGGAGGCGGAATCGGCTGCGTGCAGGGCGGAATCCTGCAAACGCTCACTTGCGCCGGTTACATTCCAATCATCGAGCCGACCGCATTCAGCCTCTTCGGCGATGACCTGATGCTCGAACCGGACGAGGTCGCACGAGCGGTCGCAGCGGCCACCGAAGCCGTCCGCGCCATCTTCTTTCACGCGCTCGGCGGTGTGCCCGATCCCCAAACGGCGGCGCTGATCGATGAACTCACAGCGGCCGAAGCGCTCGGCATCGCGGACGATCCAGCCGTACCGCTTAATCTCAGAAATGCGGTGCGGGCAGCGGCGCTTGGGGTTCGAGCCGGGGTTGGCGCGGCTCAAATCATCGATGGGCGGATCGCGCATGCGGCAATCGTTGAAGTCTTGACGCAACGTCATCTTGGTACGCAAGTCACGGGGGGCGTGTTTACCGGCAACCAGACGTAGATCAAGGGTCTATCGTCACGACGGGTTCCGGCGCCGCGATTGCGTTACTATTCTTACGGACAGGCATCCGGAACGTGATTGACGGCCGCGATTCGCCGAGCGATCGAAGGGTGAGTATCGAAGTACCAACTCGAGACAACATCCGGGCAGACAACTCGCATGCCTTGGTCAGCAAACCGCACCATCTCACGCACCCCAGCGGCCGGGTCGTGCGTTAGCCGCAGTGCGTAAGCATCGGCGCCGGCTTCAAGATGACGAGTGTATGCATGCACGAACGGAATCGCCAGGACGTACATACAGCCAATCAACGCACCGACTAACGCCAACCGAGAGACCGCATCATCGTCTCGCCTAAATCTGATTCGATCCGCCAGCAAGACCGCCAGCGCAGCCATCAGGATGAAGATGACGGCATCAAAGATCGCCAGGTGCAGCGGATCGTGATCGGCCACGTGACCGAGCTCGTGCGCGGTGGCGAAAACGATCTCGGCGTCGGTAGCACCGGCCAGCAATGAGTCCTCCAAGACAATTCGATCGCTGGGTCCAAAGCCGGCAACAAACGCACCACCGTCTTCAGAGCGCTGCGAACCGTCGATCGCCAGGATCGGCAACGATGGATATCCGGCCCTCGTCTCCAACGAGCGCAGCCGGACTGCGAGCGGCTGGCTTGCAGGCAACCCAACGGTGCGATTGTAAAGCGGCCCAATCGAAAACGGATTCACAAGAGCCAACCCAAAACTCACAGCGAAGATGCCGATCAAGACGTAGAGATACCACTGATGGGTGCGATCCGCCAGCCATAACACGATTGCCGCAATAAGGCCGACCGCTAGCATCACCAGCACCAGCGTGACCAGCCAATCGATCGCCCACGGACGCGAAAGCTCGACCGAAAGACCTTCAACTCGCAGTAATCGGTATTGCACGAACTGGCCGGGCAGCGAGGCCAGGTCGGCGACCAGCCCGAGCAGCGCGCCGAAGCAAAACCGCACCAAGAACTCGCCGTCGATTGAGCGTCGCAATCGATCGCGCAGCGCTGCGGCAGCGCCCGAAAGCCAGAAATAGGCCAGCGCCCCGATGATGCAGAGCATTAAAAAGAACCAGACGGGCTCTTTGAACCTGGATAGTCGCTCCGCCGCCAATTGGCGGGTCGGGTCTACCAGCACGGTCGCCGGGCGGTTCAACAGTTCGGCGTTCGTGAGCGCCGTAATCCGATGATCCAATCCATTCGGGCGGTTAGTCGCGGCATTCGTGCTGCCGGTAAGAAAGACGAGCACCAGCAGTACCGGCGCGCATCGGCGCAGGATGCTACGAATGTGCGAGCTGCTCGCTAGCTGCCTGGATCCAGCCGAGCGCCTGAGCCACGATCGGCAACTGCTCGACAAAGATAGCCTTGCACCCGAGCGCCAACTCGCGATGCTCTAATTGGGTACCGGGGTCGGTCCGCAGATTAATGTAGTGAATCCAATCGCGCACTGACCCCTTCATGTAGATTGTCGTACCGGAGGCCATCGGCAGCAAGAATCGAGCCGACTCTTTGGCGATTCCTTTGGTCAGCGCTTCATCGTAGAGCCTCCGCGCCTCTGAAAAATGCTGGTCCTGGGCGTTTGCAAACCATTCCAGCGTCTCGGTCGGCAGATCGTCGTGGGAGGACTGTCGATTCTTCAAATCTTGCCGTCGCGGATGCATGCGCTCGATCCGTTGAACCACCGCGTACCGACTGCTGAACTCCTGAAAATGAAAACTGCGGTGACGGAGAATTTGGGCACTGATGGCGCGCGTCGTTTGGAGTTCGATGCACATATCGGCCATCTCAAAAACCGACCAATGAGCTTGCTTTATGCAAAAACGCAGTAATCCGGCCACCGCCGGATTCTCTTGGTTACCGGGGTTCGAGACGCGCGCGCAGTACCCCATCAGACGTTCGGCATCCGGGGTAATCCAAATCAGTTTGCAGGCCATCCGGTTTGATTCACTTCGGCTGCGCGAAGTCCATCCCGGGCAGCGTCAAAGTCGCTTCCACCAACGGCGTAACCTGGCCGCCCACCTCGATGCCCTGCGAACCGCGATCTCCGTGAATCAGAACGTGCAGCAGGCTGCGGCGGCCCATCTTGGCGCCTTGTTCGCTGACAAATCGCGTACCGTCGATATGCGCGGCTAGCTCGTAACGCATCATAAACGCCGCGAGCGGACCGGTGGCGCTGCCGGTCGCGGGGTCCTCGACAACTCTGAGCTCCGGGCCAAACATGCGAGAGTACGCGCCGGTCGGAGTGGGTGTGAAAACGAAGAAACACGTCGGTTCTTCACCGCCGGTGTGCAGCTTGCGCACTTCCGGCATGTCGATCCAGGCGCGATCGACGCTGGCCTTATCGCGCAGGGCGATATACACGTTTGGATTTCCCGCGGTCGCCTGCTGCACCGGCACCGCATCGATGAACGTCTCTTCGGCGATACCCAACGCTTGCGCAACCGCGGGTCGATCGTAGATTCGCCCGAAGGTTATCGGCGGCGTCATCAGCCAGAACATCTGCGGTGCGCTGCGCTCGACTCGAACCGGAACCGGCCCGATCTTCTCTTCCAAGATGAATCGATCGCAGTCGGCAGCGATCATTCGCTCATCCACCATAACGTAACTCGCACCGAGGGTCGGATGACCGGCAAACAGCATCTCCATAGTCGGCGTAAATATCGCAACCCGTGCCGCATACTCGGAACCTCGCGGCGGCAAGATGAAGACCGTCTCCGAAAGATTCAACTCTTTGGCAATAGCCTGCATCGTAAGGTCGTCCAAACCGCGCGCATCGGGAAAGACCGCCAGCGGATTACCTTGCAGCGGCGTATCGGTAAAGACATCAACAACTCGGTAGCGCATCTAGAAGCGCTTTGCGGTACACGGCAAACGACCTTCCTTCAATCGCGAACGACACTCGATTGCGGCCGGCGTGTTTGCTGTGATACATCGCCGCATCGGCAATTTCCAACAGCTGGCTGGCACTCTGCGCGTCGTATG
>JBDTCU010000184.1:0-3779 GCA_039923415.1 Vulcanimicrobiaceae bacterium | reverse complement strand
AAACGGTAATGGATATTGACGGCAGTGTTTACCCCGATCTCGACTCTCCTCCGACCGATCTGCCGACCGACGAGGCAAAGGCAGACTACGTCGCCCGGATTTGCGCCGCGTGGGATTTCGGCATTTTGCCCGAGCCCGAGACTTTCACGCTTTTTGCTTCCTGGCGGGGCATCTTCGAGCGATTCCTGGTCGACGATTCCCCAGCGTTCCATTCGTTCTGCCGGCGCTTCGGGTGGCCGCATGGGACTGGGCGCATCTTTAAGGCGCAATACGAGATTCTCGACGGGCGCGATGGCCGCACAGACGACTACCGCGACCTAGTTTAGCTTTCGCTTCGCGAGCATTTCTTCGAAGACGTCGAATATTCGCGGCACATAGCGATATTTGTAAGCAAACATTTCAAGCGATTCGCGGCAGTGCACCAGCATCGCGGGTCCGGCTTCAAACACGAATATCCGCCCGTCGGGTAGCAAGGTGCAGTCGACGCCGAAGTAGTCCAGGCCAATTGCGGCTGCCATCTCGCCGAAGATCCGATCCCAGTCGGGGAATATGCAGCGGGGATCGGCCAAAAAGCGCTCTTCTTCTTCGCGCATCCAGGCGTGCTCTTCCATCGGACTGCTGATGTAATGAACCATCCAGTCGGGAGATATCGCCAGATGGTAGGGCAGCGGCTTGCCGTCCACTACGACGACCCGGTATTTGCGATAATAACCATCCGCATTGCGGTTATCCACAAACTCGGCAACATTGAAATAGCCGGCGTGTAAACGCTCTAAGTAACTCGGGATTTCATGTGCGGCGGCCAAGCGTTCGAGCCCGCGGCCGCCATGGGTATTAACCGGCCGGATCAAAAGCGGAAAAGCGATGCCTTCGATTGACATCGCGCCGGCGGGAATCGATTTGAGTGCATCCTGCGCGAGCCGCTTTGTAACCGGAACCACACAAGCGCGCACTTCAGAAAGGGTTTCTCGCAGTGCCGAGCGAGCGGTCTTGCCAAGATGCTGCGGCCGATTTAGTGCGGGTTTCGACTGCGAGGCAATAATTTGGACGGCCATTTCTATTGTTGCTTGCGAAGCCTCGTTTTCGTCGATCGCATTGAATATACTATCGTAGTCGGGGAGTTTGGCGCTATCGAATGGTCCGCCCGGCAGCAGATAACAGCGATGTAACGCGATTCGGTTGTGATTCACCAAGAAATCAAGCGGCGCGTTCATATTGCTGAAATCGCCTGGCGCCATAAGCACGAGTACGCTTTGTACCGCCTTCTCCGAGACCTCGTCGGCAAGATACATGCGCTGTGCAGCGAGCGCGGTTTCGCGATGGCGCGCCGCGCTGGGTTCGTGCAGCAACTCCAGCAATTCGGCCAGCGCTAAGTGCACCGCGCGAAGATTCGGATCTAACATCACCGCCAAGCTATAGGCGTCCAGAGCTGAGGCGTACCTCCCCCTGCGCGCATGCACATTTCCAAGCGCGGCTTGAGCGAGCGCATGTGATGGGTCCCACGCCGAAGCGCCGAGCAACGCAGCCTCAACCTGATCGATTCCCGCGAACGGTTCCAGCGAACCCGGATGGCGGTGATGGCATTGGATGTCGGGTTCAAGTTCGATTGCGCCTCGGTAGGCTTTGTGAGCTTCTTCCGGAGAACGCACCGCAACCAACGCAATCCGCAAATCCTCCGCAGCCCGCAGATGATCCGGCCGCTGTCGCAGAACGACTCGCTGCAGCGCAATTGCGCGGGCAGCGTCGCCGCCCAATCCGACGAGTCGACCAAGCAGATTCAAGACATCGGGATGATCGGATGAAATCGCTTGCGCCGACCGGCACAGGGCGAGGCTCTCTAGCCACTGCTTATTGGATTCGGCGAGTAGGGCCCGGTCCAGCGTCGCCTGCAAGTCGTGTGCTATTTCAGTACGTTCGTCTCTTTGCCGACTTCGGCAAATGCCTCCAGCGCTCGATCCATTTCAGCAGTCGTGAGCTTTGCGCTGATCTGAACCCGGATGCGCGCCGCACCTTCGGGAACGACCGGAAAACCGAACCCGGTAACGAAGATGCCCCGTTCCAGCAGCTTGTCACTCATCGCAATCGCAAATGCAGTCTCACCGACGATAATCGGAACGATCGCGCTGTCGCCTTCGAGTGGTTTGAATCCGAGTTTCTCTAACCCCGCGCGGAAATAGGCGACATTAGTTCGCAGTCGGTCTACCAATTCCGGATGGTTGTCGAGATAGTCGATCGCTTCGAGTGAACTGCAGGCGACCGTTGCCGGGAGTGCATTGGAGAACAGCTGCGGGCGAGACTTTTGAATGAGCGTGTCGATCAGCGCGCGGCTGCCGGCCACAAAACCACCGGCTGCGCCGCCGAGCGCTTTACCGAGCGTACCGGTAATGATGTCGACTTGGCCTTCCAGGCCGAAGTGCTCGATCGTCCCGCGGCCGGTCCTGCCTATCACGCCGGTTCCATGGCTGTCATCCACCACCGTTACCGCGTTGTATTGTTTTGCAAGCGCGACGATCTCCGGCAGCTTAGCGAGGCTGCCCTCCATAGAAAACACGCCGTCAGTCACAATCAGGAGCGGTCCGGTTCCTTGGGCGGCGTTGAGCTTCTCTTCCAAGTCGCGCATATCGCTATGCTTGAAGCGGTCGCGAGTGGATTTGCTCGCAAGCCGGCAGCCGTCGATAATCGAGGCGTGATTCAGTTCGTCCGAGATGATGGTCGAGCCGGTCTCGCAGATGGTCGGGAAGAGTCCGGTATTTGCGTTCCAACACGAAACATAGGTTAGCGAAGCCTCCGTCGAAAGAAACGTCGCAATGCGATCTTCCAGGGTGCGGTGTATGTCGAACGTTCCGCAGATAAACCGCACCGATGCGGTGCCGGCACCGTACCTGTCCAGGCCGCGCTTGCCGGCTTCGACTACTTCGGCTTGATCCGAGAGACCCAAATAGTTGTTGCTCGAGAGGACGATGACGTGGCCGGCTTCTTCCATATCGACTTCGGATGCCATCGGCGAGGTGATGTGTCGCAGATGTTTATAGGTACCGGCGGCCTTAAGCCCATCGAGATCTCCGCGCAAGCGCGTTTCAAATGCAGAATTCACCGAGCACTCTCACCTTTCATATCGAGAACGATCTTGGCCGCCTCCCCGCTGCGCATCAGTTCGAAAGCGTGATCGAATTGCGAAAACGGCAAAACGTGGGTGATGATCGGCCGCAAATCTACTCGTCCGCTCTTGACCAGCGCTTGGGTTTGATACCAGGTCTCAAACATTCGACGGCCATTGATACCCAGCACCGTCAGGCCTTTGAAGATAATCCGTTCAGCCAAATTCAAACTGATGTTATCGCTGGGAATGCCGAGCAGCGCGGCCCGTCCACCGTTGCGTACCATCGTCAAGCCCGCGTCGATCGCCGAACCGCTTCCGGACATCTCGAGCAGAACGTCGACGCCGTCGCCGTTGGTGCGTCGCAGAATCTCCCGCACCAAGTGCGGATCGGTCGCCAGGAACGTGGCATCCGCACCGACCCGTTTGGCAAGTTCGAGTTTAGCGGGATTGATATCGATTGCGAACACCGATGCTGCGCCCGCGGCACGGGCAACCGGAATCGCCATCAGGCCAATCGAGCCGACGCCGGTGATTGCAACGCTCTTGGTGCTCACTCCGGCGGCCATGACCGTATGAACTGCATTCCCGAGTGGATCGAAGACCGCCGCGAACTCGTCCGGAATCGACGGATCGAGCTTCCAAACGTTGACTTCGGGCATCGAGATGTACTCGGCAAACG
>JBDTCU010000183.1:0-4801 GCA_039923415.1 Vulcanimicrobiaceae bacterium | reverse complement strand
CTTTCCGCGTTCAGTCGCCGTAGCCCGTCATCCCCCGAAGGGCACGCCTCGGTGAGGAGACGGACGCCCGGGCGCCGTATGCCCAGCGGCGATGGATAATGCTCAAATGCAGACCGAAATCGAGGCCTTGGCCGCGTCGCCCGAACGGGTTTCCGGAACGGCAGGAGCGATAGTCGACGCGGTTATTGCCGCGCTCGATATCGGAACGCTTCGAGTGGCCCAGCCGGAGGGCGACAATTGGAAGGTTAATGCCTGGGTCAAGCAGGCTATTCTTTTGTACTTTCGCCGGCACGACCCGAGCCCGATCGGCGATACTCGCGGCTTGATGTACTACGACAAAATCCGGACCAAGACGAACTTTGCCGAGCTTGGCGTGCGCTGCGTACCGCCGGGGGTCGCGCGTTACGGATCGTTCTTGGGCCGCGGCACGATTTTGATGCCGGGCTACGTCAACATCGGCGCCTACGTCGGCGAGAACTCGATGATCGATACCTGGGCCACGGTCGGCTCGTGCGCGCAGATCGGCAAGAACGTCCATCTCTCCGGCGGGGTGGGGATCGGCGGGGTGCTCGAACCGCCGCAGGCCGAACCGGTTATTATCGAAGATGGTGCCTTCGTCGGATCTCGTTGTATAGTGGTGGAAGGTGTGCGCATCGAGCGCGAGGCCGTCTTGGGCGCGGGCGTCGTTCTCACAGCGAGTACTCCGATCGTGGATGCCCGCGGCAGCTCTCCGGTTACCAGCAAAGGCCGAATCCCTTCCGGTGCAGTAGTCATTCCCGGAACCATTCCAAAGCAGTTTCCAGCCGGGCAGTTCGGCGTTCCATGCGCGTTAATTATCGGTACGCGCAATGAGTCGACCGATAAGAAAACATCGCTGAGCGCAGCCCTGCGCGATTTCGAGGTGTCGGTATGAATCCGCGCGTCACCGAAATCAGCGGATCGTTGATTCGTGAAATCTCTGCAAAGCGTCGGCCGACATCGTGCGATCTTGGGCTCGGTGAACCCTCGCTGCGGCCGAATCCCGCCCACTTGACTGCAGCCATGAAGTACGTCGCCGAACGTGGTCTGAAGTACACCGCCAACGCCGGCGACATCGAACTGCGCGAATGGATCGCGCGTCATTACAACTATCCCCAATTGAACAGCCCTGAGAATGTCTGTATTACGACCGGTTCGCAAGAGGCGATGTACGTCGTCATCAAAACGCTTCTCGATCCGGCCCAAGATGAATTGCTGATCGTCGAGCCGGCCTTTCCATCCTATGCCAAGATGGCCAAGTTGGAAGGCGTCGTAACCCGCAGCGCTGTGATGGATGAAGCCAACGATTTCGCCTACGATGCGGAGCGCATTTTAGCCGGAATCAGCGACCGTACCCGCGCGATCGTTATCTGCTCGCCAAACAATCCGACTGCGCGCGTGATCGATCGCGGAACCGTGCGCGCGATCAGCGATGCACTGCTGAAGCGCGGGGGTAAGCCGCTCTGGATTATTCACGACGAGATCTACCGCGAACAGACATTCATCGACAGCGCCGGCTATTTTGCTGAAACCTACCCGTACACGATCGTAACCAACTCGGTGAGCAAAAGTAATGCGCTGACCGGATTGCGCTTAGGCTGGGCGCTCGCACCGGCGGAGATCGCACCGTCGATTGTAAAAGCGCACGCTTGGGTGACATCCTGCGCGGACACCTTCGCTCAGCAAGTCGCGCTGCACATTTTTCGCCAGCCGGGCGGCCTGATCGAGCATGGCTCCTGGTACGTCGACCAGCGAAGTCACGTCATGCAGGCGCTGCGTAAGAGCACGCTGCGCTTCATCGTTCCCGAAGGCAGCTTTTACGCAGCCGTCGCGCTCCCCCCCGGCCTATCGTCGCTCAAAGCCGCCCACGAGTTAGCCGACGCCTACGACGTCATCGCAATTCCAGGAATTGCATTCGGTCCATGCTTTGAGGGGTGGCTCCGCCTAAGCTGGGTGTCCCCGATCGAAATGGTTCGCGAGGGCATATCTCGCATCGCCGAATTCGCCGCAACGAACCGCTCCGTCGCCGTTCTGTAGGCTCTCCTGCGCATGCTGACCCCGGATCGCGTTAAATTGCTTGGTGCTGCCAGATGCCGGGGGGACCGGAGAAGATTTCGATGAGGGCGTTGGGGCGCAGATATGTTTTTGCGACTCGTTCGATATCGGCGGCGGTGATTTTTGCATACCGATCATTGAGGGTTGCGTAATAGTCCTTCGGCAATCCGTAGTCGGAGATGTTTGTTAGGAGATCGAGTTGACCGGTTGATGATTCTTGGGCCAAGAGCGTGCCGTTTACAAGGCGTGATTTGGCTTGAGCTAATTCGGTTGCGCTCACCGGCTCTCTCTGCATCCGTTCGAGCTGCGAGCGCACAAACCGGACTGCGGCCACGGTGTTGCTGGGGGCGGCAGACATGATGATTTTGAAATCACCGCGATCTTTGTCTGCGCTGACATCGGCGGAAACGTTGTAGACGAGCCCGCGCTTTTGGCGCATCTCTTGCCAAAGCCGCGATTCGAAAGCACCATCCCCCGCGAGAATTTGGGTGAGGAGCGTCATCGGATAGTAATCCGGGCTGATGCGAGTCATCACCGGCTGACCCAGTTCAATGTAGACTTGATTAGCATCGGTACCGACGTAGGCGTGCCCGCTATGCGCCGGCGGATACCGCAACTGCCGATCGTCGGGAGTCGGCCCGATATTCTTCCATCCGCCGAAAGCCGTTTGCAGTGCGCTTCGAACGTGGTCTAGGCTCACGTCGCCGACGACCGCGATCGTGGTCAAATCGGGGCGCCAGTATTGATGCGTGTACGCGATCAGATCCGCCTGCGAGATCGACTGAACGGTTTGCGGAGTCGGATAGCGCAGACCGGGATCGTTTGGATCGAAGAGTAATTGCCGATACGCGCGATCGATCATCTTACCCGAGATGGTGTTGTCTTGGGCAATGCTGCTGCCGAGCTGATCGCGCTGCAGGCTAAAGTAGGGATCGGCAAAACTTGGGTGTTCCTCGCCGTCGGCAACGATCTTGAGCATCGGCACCAGATCTTTGGCTAGCCCTTGCGCCGAGAAGCCTTGTCCGAGCCCGATCTGCGCGCCCAAATCATCGATCGCCTTCTTTTGCGCGGCGAACGGATAATCGATGCTGCCGAAATTGGCCAGCGTGGACGCAAGCGCGAGCAAACCCGTTTTATCGGCGGGTTCGTGTGCCGGTGAGTAGTCGATACTGCCGCTCACATAAACGGTCGGCCGGTCGTGTTTTTCCTGCACGATGACTTTGATGCCGTTTGAAAGCGTGAACGTCGTGGGTGCGAGCTTGCTGCGCGCAATGGTGGGCCGGCGAACTTCAGCTTTGACTGCCGCCGGCTCAACGATCGGACCGTTCGGAATTCGGCCGCTGAAATTATCGGTCGCGCTGGCGGTGGATTTGTCGGAGCTTTTCGTCGGCGGCTGATCGTTTGGGCTCAAGTGGCCGACGACGGTGGGCGTTGCCAAATAGGCTTTTGTAACAGCGAGCAGACTCTGCGTCGAAACTGCCGCTAGCCGCGAATCTTCATCGCGCACCTGTTCGCCGACGACGCCGTACGTATATCCGACCAAATCGCCGTATCCGCTAATCGAATCGGCCGAGAGAACGCGCTGCATCAGCGTTTGACGTTTGGCGGCGGCGACCAGCTCGGGATCGAAGCCGCCTTTAATCAGGCTGTCCATGGTGTTTTGAAAGACCGTTTGGGCCTCTGCGCCTGTGTGTCCGGGACTGAGAATGATGAAGATGTTCATCAAGCCTCCGCGCAGCTGCGTGTCGGCGTTGGCATACATTGCGAGCGCGATCTTGGTTTGGACCAACTGCTGATAAAACGGCGATCGCGGACTTGAAAGGTAGGTCGCTAGCGTGCTGATCGACGGCTCGCCCGGCTCGGCGTCCCCGGGAATCGCATAGGCCAGATCGAGGACTTCGAATGGAAATGGGAACTGAGCTTCAGCGATCTTTCCGCTCGCCGGCTTGGGACTCGTCGGGCGCGCACTCGGCAGTTTCTTGGCGGGAATCTCTCCGAAATCGCGCCGGGCTAACGCAAAGACCGTTTCGTGGTCGACATCCCCACTGACGACTAGTGCTGCATTGTTAGGAGCATACCATTCATGGTAATACCTGCGAATATCTGTGGCGCGCGCCCGGGCAACATCGGCGCGCGAACCGAGCGAGGTGCGCCCGAAGGGCGAATCGGGATAGGCCGCTGCGCGCACGCGCGAAAGCAGACTAAAAAACGGCGAACTTTCATCGCCGTCAATTTCAGAGAGAACCGCCCCGCGCTCGATCTGCCAATCCGCTTGGCGTAAGGCGGCATGCTGCATCCGATCGGCTTCAATGCTCAGCGCCACCCGGAGTTTGTCGGAAGGCATGACGAAGAAAAAGTGGGTGTAATCGTAGGAGGTTTCGGCGTTCATTTGTGCGCCCAGGCGCGCCACGATATCGTCTAAGCCGCCGGCCGAAATCTCCGGAGTACCGCGAAACATCATGTGTTCGAGCGCGTGAGCCAGTCCGGTCTTCCCGTGCGTTTCGTAGAGCGATCCAAACCGATACCACACGCCGGTTTCAACGACCGGCGCCGCATGATCCTCAACGGCGATGACTTTCAGCCCGTTGCGCAGTGTGGTAGTGTAGATGCCGGGTTCGGCGGTGGGCGCGGCCGACGTGCTGTTACCTACACCGAGAAGCAGGGCAAGCAGCATCGGTAAGCTGAGAATTGAGAGCGACTTCATCGCCGCACCCGTTCGCCGCGGAGC
>JBDTCU010000182.1:0-3022 GCA_039923415.1 Vulcanimicrobiaceae bacterium | reverse complement strand
GTCGCATGCGATCGTCACGATGATCTTCCCGGAAGATTCCGGGCGAGCCGCAATTTGCAGCGCAGCCCAGATATTTGCACCGGATGAAATCCCGACCAGCACACCTTCTTCGCGGGCCGCGCGCCGGGTGGTTGCAATTGCATCTTCATCCGAGACGAGCACAATTTCGTCGTAGATCTTAGTATCGAGCACTTTTGGAACGAAGCCGGTGCCGGTACCTTGAATCTTGTGCGGGCTGTGTTTCCCGCCCGAGAGCACCGGCGAGGCCGTTGGTTCACCGGCTACGATGCGAACGCTCGAATTGCGCTCTTTGAGAAGCTCGCCGACGCCGGTAATCGTGCCGCCGGTACCGACCATCGCCACGAAGATGTCGACCTTGCCATCGGTGTCTCGCCAGATCTCTTCGCCGGTGGTCCGTCGATGGATCCCGGGATTCGCCGGATTTTCAAATTGCTGCGGAATGAAATATTTGGCGGGTTCGCCGGCCGCTATTTCTTGGGCCTTGCGAATTGCGGCCGGCATGCCTTCCGGGCCAGGCGTGAGCACCAACTGCGCTCCGTAGGCTTTGAGCAAGTTACGCCGTTCGATCGTCGAGGACTCCGGCATCGTTAGAATGATCGGATACCCTTTGGCGGCTGCTACAAACGCCAGACCGATTCCGGTGTTTCCGCTGGTCGGCTCGAGGATGGTCATGCCCGGCCGCAGGCGACCATCTCGCTCGGCTGCCTCAATCATCGAAATTCCGATTCGATCTTTCACCGAGCCCGCCGGATTGAATGACTCCATCTTCACTAAGACCGTTCCGGGCAGGCCTTTATTCAACCGCGGAATTTTCACCAGGGGCGTGTTGCCGAACGTGTCTGCGATGTTCTCGTAAATTCGTGCCATAGTGTCGGGCATAACCCCCTTCGAAAAGCAATGGTGGCAGCCAGCTGCCGTCGAAGAGCGGTTCGAATGGAAGTCGTCATTCGCCTTGCGAGATGTGATGAGCGCAAGCAATTGGAAGACCTTCAGCGTCAAGCATCGCTACGGTGGGAAGAGTACCGCGAAGCGCTGCTCGCCAACCCAGACGCGATTGACTTGCCGCTCGGACAGATCGAGGCAGGACGCTGTTACGTCGCCGAGCGGCAGCGAGAGTTGTTGGGTTTCTGCGTTGTTCTGCCCAGGACCGATCGAGATGCCGATCTCGACGGACTGTTTGTCGACCCGGCTGTGTGGCAACAGGGCATTGGGCGCCTCCTCATCCAAGCGGCCGAGCGCCTGGCCGCATCCGAGGGTGCCGAATCGCTCTATGTCGTAGCCAACCCAAAAGCACTGGGCTTCTACACGGCTTGTGCTTTCGCGGTAGTCGGAGAAGAGCATACTCGTTTCGGCGCGGGACTCATCATGCGCAAACGGGTCGGATCAGGTGGGCGTCGCGAAGCGAGCGCGAAGCGAGCGCGCGTAACCCAATCCAGTTAGTCGACGCCGATATCCCACATCATTCCGATATCTTTTTTCGAGAAGCTGCGGAACGCAATTAGGGTCTCGGTATCGTTGATTCCATCGAGGGCGCCGATGCCTTCGGTCACCAGGTCGTTGAGCATCTCGTGTTCTTTCACCCGGACGACGACGACCAGATCGAAAGGGCCGGCTACGCTATAGACCTCGGCTACCCCGTCGATAGCCAGCAGCTCGTCAGCGATCGTCTTTAGGCGGGGACGTTCGACGTTCATCAGAATAAATGCGGTAACCATACCGAGCGATTCGCGCTGTCCTTCCCGGCAACATCCCTGAGGGCTGGGAGTGAGCACGTCACACCGTCACGGCTAGCCGCCAGGCGGCGTTTTATCCGGTGCGTCGTCATTGGGAAGGGAGCACGATGATCAGGGACTTTGGGCGCCGCCTCTTGGGCATAACGGCCGTCGTGTTCGGCGTCAGCGCATTCGCCTGGCACGATTTTAATAGTGCGAAACCGATCGCAAGTCTCCCACTCCGAGAGATCATTCTGTACGTTACCGCGGTCGCCAATATCGTCGGCGGCCTCATGATGCAGCGGCGACGCACGCTGAGCGTTGGAACGGCAAGCGTCGCCTCGGTTATGCTCCTCTTTACGTTACTGAAGATACCGGGCATCATTTCGGCGCCGAATATCTACAACAATTGGGGCGGTTTCTTTGAGCAACTCTCACTGCTGTGCGGAGCCATCATCGTGTTAGCGGGAACGGGCCCCCAGAATCAAGCGTGGCGGGCGCGAGCCGCCCGAACGGCCTACATCCTCTTTGGTCTTTGCGTCGTTTCGTTTGCACTCGAACAAGTTTTCTATCTACGAGCAACGGCCGATTTTGTGCCCGCTTGGATTCCACCGAACCAGATGTTCTGGGCGGTAGCGACAACAATCGCTTTCGCGATGGCAGCACTCGCGATATTTTCGGGACGATACGCTTTGCTAGCGACCCAACTGCTGACCGCAATGCTTGTCGCCTTCGGATTCCTTGTCTGGCTTCCGCAGCTCTTTTCGGCCCCACCTATGCTGTTTACATGGGCCGAAAGCACGGAGACTTTTGCTATCGCCGCATCGGCTTGGATAGCAGCTGCACGCTTGTACGACTCGCGCAGCGGAAAGTAGCCCTTTTGGTTGACCGCGTCCATCTCGCAACGATCAGTCCATCGACGGCTTAATGTCCTCACGCTGGAGCATATTCGAGTAGATCTTTTCGACCGCCTCGATGGTGTCGATCTCTTCGACCGGCTTATCGTCTCGTATTCGCAGAATCCGGGGAAAGCGCAGCGCGAACCCGCTGGCGTGAAGCCCGCTTGGCGCAATAACGTCGAATGCGACCTCCAGCACGACCTTTGGCTCGACAGACATCGCATAGCCTTGGTGACCGGTCTGGTGCTGTAGAAAGCGCTGTGTTAGATCGGCAATCTCGATATCGGTCAATCCCGAATACGCCTTGCCGATGGTGAGGAGTTCTCCATTTCGGCCGCGCACCGCAAACGTGTAGTCGGAAAGCACCTTTGCGCGTTTTCCATGCCCCCA
>JBDTCU010000181.1:0-2500 GCA_039923415.1 Vulcanimicrobiaceae bacterium | reverse complement strand
CGCGTAATTATTATCACTGGTTCGGGGGAAAAAGCCTTCGCCGCCGGAGCCGATATCGGCGAGTTGAACGCGTTACCGAACGCGGTTGAGGGAGCGCGCAAAGCGCGCATGGGCCAGCAGGTCACTCTGCAGATAGAACGCCTGCGCAAACCCGTAATCATGGCGATTAACGGGTTCGCTCTGGGCGGCGGGTGCGAGCTCGCGATGAGCGGGGATATTCGCCTTGCAAGTCAGAACGCGAAGTTTGGCCAACCCGAAGTAAATCTCGGCTTAATCCCCGGCTACGGCGGATCGCAACGCACCACCAAACTCCTCGGACGCGGCATGGCGATGTATCTCTGTTTAACCGGTGAACTTATCGACGCGCAAGAAGCTATGCGAATCGGCCTGGTTCAGCGAGTCGTGCCATTAGCCGAATTGCTGCCTGAAGCGCAGCGAGTTGCAACGATGATCGCCGGCAAGGCTCCGCTTGCAATCGAGGTGTGCAAAAAGGTCATCAATGATGGGCAAACGCTCTCGATAGCCGATGGCCTGGAACTCGAAGCGCTGAGCTTCGGAACGCTGGTGAACACCGAAGACTTTAAAGAAGGCACGAGCGCTTTCCTGGAAAAGCGCAAAGCCGAATGGAACGCTCGCTAGCATGAAAGCTACTGTGTATCATGCTGCCGGCGATGTTCGGCTGGAAACCGTTTCCGATCCTATCCTTCGCAATCCAACCGACGCCTTAGTTCGAGTGCTGCGCGCCGCGATCTGCGGATCGGACTTATGGTTTTACCGTGGCGTAACGAAGTGGGAACCGGGTGAGCGTACCGGCCATGAATTCGTCGGAGTAATCGAGGAAGTCGGCAGCGGGGTACACGACTTCAAGATCGGAGAGTACGTTATTGCGCCGTTCGTCATCTCGGACGGCACGTGTGAGTTTTGTAAGGTCGGCCTGCAGACGTCATGCCTTCACGGTGAGGGCTGGGGTGATGACGCGAACGGCGCACAAGCGCAGGCGGTCCGGGTTCCGCTCGCAGACGGCACGCTTGTGAAGATGTCTGAATCCGTTGCCGCTGATCCACGCAAATTAGCAAGCGCTACGGCGCTTACCGATGTGATGTCGACGGGACATCATGGCGTCCTCACCGCCGGTGCGCGCGAGGGCGGTACCGTGACCGTCATCGGCGACGGCGCGGTCGGCCTGTGCGGGGTGCTGGCTGCCAGGCGGTTGGGCGCCCAAACGATCATTAGTGTCGGTCATAATGCCAAGCGGCTGGAGATCGCCGAATCGTTCGGCGCGACCCACACCTTCAATTCGCACGATACCGATGTCAAAGAACGCATTGCCGAATTAACCAAGGGCGGTTCGCCTTCAGTCCTTGAGGCGGTCGGGAATCAGGAAAGCATGGACCTGGCGATCGGTGTTGCGCGGCCGGGTGGCTCGGTCACCTTCGTCGGAGTTCCGCACAACGTCAAGCAGGTCGACATGCGAACCCTGTTCGTCAACAACGTGTCGCTGCGCGGCGCGGTCGCACCGGCGCGCGCGTACATTCCCGAACTACTGATCGACGTTGAAAACGGTTCGCTCGACCCTTCGCCGGTTTTCGATCTTGAGCTTCCGCTCGACCAAGTTGCGCAAGGTTACGCCGCGATGGATCGGCGCAAAGCGATCAAGGTGCTTCTCACCGTCGAATAGCCCTTTGCGCTGAGGCTGGATGCGGGCCAGTCTGGTGGGTTTGAGGAGGATTTCGGAGGCGCGTGCCGTCACACACAAACCATGAAGCTCCCTCTTGCTATGATGCTTGTCGCGCTATTCGTGGTTGCGCCACTCTTCTCACCCGCGGCCGAAAAACAGAGTCCGAACGAAAAGGTGATCGCTGCGCTGAAGTGGCGCAGCATCGGCCCCTATTTGGCGGGGCGTGTGGTCGCCGTGGCCGGTGTGCCAAGTAATCCGAACTTATTTTACATGGGCGGCGTCCAAAGCGGTATTTGGAAGAGTACCAATTACGGGCACAGCTGGAAAAACATCAGCGACGGCAGCCTGCCAAACGACGCGACGTCTATTGGGGCACTGGCCGTGGCCCCGTCAAACCCGAAGATTATCTACGCCGGTAGTGGTGAATCGGACATCCGTGCCGATGTGGATACCGGCGCCGGGATCTACAGGTCAGTTGATGCCGGGAAAACCTGGAAGTATGCGGGACTGAGCGACACGCACAGTTCTATGGGGCTTACGATTGACCCGCGAGATCCTAACACCGTGTACGCCGCATCGATGGGGCACGTGTTTAAAGCAAATTCGGAACGCGGAATCTTCAAGACTACGGACGGCGGCAAGACATGGAAGAAGATTCTTTTCGTCGACGACAACACAGGCGCGGTTGCCATTTCGATGGACCAAAATCATCCCGCGACGTTGTATGCGGCGATGTGGCAGGCGCAACGCCGGCCTTGGAACCTAACCAGCGGTGGCCCGGGAAGTGGACTATATAAATCGACTGACAGCGGTTCGCACTGG
>JBDTCU010000180.1:0-3844 GCA_039923415.1 Vulcanimicrobiaceae bacterium | reverse complement strand
CTGGTGAGAGAGAGAATTAATGGCGAAAACGACGGCTCCTAAGTCCCCGGCAAAGAGCTCAGCCGGTACGAAGAGCAAGTCGAAACGCGCCGCCGGTGCGAACGCGACGGGCAACGGTCAATCTACCGTATTGCCCTCGTCGTTCCCGATGCCGACCGGAGCGTTCACGATCGAGCAGCCCCCTGATCCAGGTCCCAAGCGCAAGCGCTTCAGCTTTGCGAAGATTCCGCATGTCCTCGAGATTCCGAACCTGATCGAGCTGCAAAAAGCCAGTTTCGAATGGTTCAAGACCGAGGGCCTGGGTGATGCATTCGCATCGATTTCCCCAATTAAAGATTTCACCGGCAATTTGGTTTTGGAATTCGGCGAGCATAGCCTCGGAGAGCCGAAGTACTCGGTCGAGGAGTGTCGCGAACGCGACATGACTTACAGCGCGCCGCTGCGCGTGCGGGTGCGCTTGATCACCGCCGAATCGGGCGAAATCAAAGGTATCCCCGATCAAGAGATATTCATGGGCGATTTCCCATTGATGACTGATAAGGGTACCTTCATGATCAACGGCGCCGAGCGCGTCATCGTCAGCCAGCTGGTCCGCTCGCCCGGAGTCTACTATAATAACGATCTCGATACCAATTCGCGCCCGACCTACAACGCCACGATCATTCCGAATCGCGGCGCCTGGATTGAATTCGAGAGCGACAACGGCACCAAGAACGATGAAACCGAAGGCACGATCGGCGTGCGAATCGACAAAAATCGTAAGATTTACGTCTCGACGTTCGTGCGTGCATTATCGCGCCCCGATCTGGGTTTTGATTGGGAGAACGACGACGCGATCTTAGCACTCTTCGATCACAGCCCGCTAATCAAGAACTCGATCGACAAAGATAAAGATATCAAGACGCGCGAAGACGCGCTCAAAGAGATCTACAAGAAATTGCGCCCGGGTGAGCCCGAGAACGCCGAAAACGCCGAGAAACTGCTCGAGTCGCTGTTCTTCGATGAGAAGCGCTACGATCTGGCCGGTGTCGGCCGCTACAAACTCAACGGCAAGTTTCAGTATCGCTATGAGAATCCGGATCCGGATAAGCGCGGCGATCAGCCGTACACCATCATCGACGAGTACAAAGATGCCGGCCTAAGGATGCCGTCGATCGATAAGCGCTGCTTGGGACGTGAAGATATGATCGCGGTGATTCGCCGCCTGATCAAAGTCGCGACCAATGTCATCGACAAAGACGACATCGACCATCTGGGTAACCGCCGGATTCGTTCAGTCGGCGAGCTGCTCCAAAATCAGTTCCGGGTCGGACTGCTTCGCTTGGAGCGGGTCGTGCGCGAACGCATGACGGTGCAAGATATCGAAACCGTCACACCGCAGGCGCTGATCAACATTCGTCCGGTCGTCGCCGCGATCAAAGAGTTTTTCGGTTCGTCCCAACTCTCGCAGTTCATGGACCAAACCAACTCACTGGCCGAACTCACCCACAAGCGGCGCCTCTCGGCGCTTGGACCCGGCGGTCTTTCGCGCGAACGTGCCGGGTTTGAAGTTCGCGATGTCCATCATAGCCATTACGGCCGGATCTGCCCGATCGAAACCCCGGAAGGTCCGAATATCGGACTGATCGGCTCGCTCGCGACCTTCGGGCGCGTCAACCGCTTCGGTTTCATCGAAACTCCGTATCGAGTTGTGCGCGACGGTATCGTTACCGACGAGATCATCTACTTAACTGCCGATCGCGAGGACGAATACATCATCGCGCAGGCCAACACGCCTGTCGATGTCGACGGCGGCAAGATCCTTAGCGACTCGGTGGTCTGCCGATACGCCGAAGAGTATATCGAAGAGCCGGCCTCAAAAGTCCAGCTCATGGACGTTTCGCCAAAGCAGATCGTCTCGGTCGCTACGGCGCTGATCCCATTCCTGGAACACGACGATGCGAACCGCGCGCTCATGGGCGCCAACATGCAGCGTCAAGCGGTGCCGCTGCTCCGTCCGCAGGCACCGATCGTTGGTACCGGCATGGAGTACCGCTCGGCCAAAGACTCGGGCGGCTGCGTGGTTGCCGACGACGCCGGCGAAGTGGTTGCGGTCGATTCCAAGCAGGTTGTCGTTAAAGAGAAAGACGGCAACGAGAAGAACTACGAGATGCTCAAGTTTACGCGCAGTAATGCCGGAACGTGCATCAACCAGCGCCCGATCGTGACGATCGGCGATAAGGTCGTTAAGGGAGAGATTCTAGCTGACGGCCCGTCCAGCGACGAAGGTGAGATGGCGCTCGGTCAAAACGTTATGGTCGCGTTCATGCCGTGGGAAGGCTACAACTACGAAGACGCAATCCTGATCAGCGAACGCATGGTCAAGGATGATCGCTTCACGTCAATCCATATCGAAGAGTACGAGTGTGAAGCCCGCGACACCAAGCTCGGACCCGAAGAGATCACTCGCGATATCCCAAACGTCGGCGAAGATTCGCTCAAAGATTTGGACGAGCGCGGTATCATTCGAGTCGGCGCGGAAGTGCGTCCGGAAGATATTCTGGTCGGTAAGGTGACGCCCAAGGGCGAAACCGAGCTTACCGCCGAGGAACGTTTGCTGCGCGCTATCTTCGGCGAGAAGTCTCGCGAAGTGCGCGACACCTCGCTCAAAGTTCCGCACGGTGAAAAAGGCAAGATCATCGATGTTAAGGTGTTCTCGCGTGAAAACGGCGACGAACTCTCGCCCGGCGTCAATCATCTGGTCCGCGTCTACGTTGCGCAGAAGCGTAAGATTCTGCAAGGCGACAAGATGGCCGGACGCCACGGTAACAAGGGCGTCATCGCCAAAGTGCTGCCGGAAGAAGATATGCCCTATCTCGAGGACGGCGCGCCGGTCGACATCGTGCTGAACCCGCTCGGCGTCCCATCGCGTATGAACCTCGGACAGATCATGGAGACTCATCTCGGATGGGCCGCCAAGATGCTCGGCATGCATGTCGCGACGCCGGTCTTCGATGGCGCGCACGCTGAAGATATCGCCGAATGGCTGCAGGATGCAGGTTTAGCCGAGGACGGCAAGACCTGGCTCCGCGACGGTCGCAGCGGCGAGCGCTTCAGCCGTCCGATCACGGTCGGGCAGATCTACATGCTCAAACTCGCGCATCTCGTGGACGACAAGATTCACGCGCGTTCGACCGGCCCGTACTCAATGATCACTCAGCAGCCGCTCGGCGGTAAGGCCCAATTCGGCGGACAGCGGTTCGGCGAAATGGAAGTTTGGGCGCTCGAAGCCTACGGTGCCGCATATACACTGCAGGAACTGCTCACGGTGAAGTCCGACGATGTCGTCGGTCGCGTGAAAACTTACGAAGCGATCGTCAAAGGCGAGAACGTGATGGAGCCGGGCGTACCGGAATCGTTCAAAGTGCTGATCAAGGAATTGCAGTCACTGGCGCTCGACGTCAAAGTTTTGACTGAGAATCGCGAAGAGATCGAGATTCGCAATCAGTACGACGACCTCTCGCAGAGCGACGCGCATGAAATCGGTTTGCTGATGGGTGATGAAGACCCACGCATCTCACAAACCGCCGCAGCCCAACGCGAAGCTGAAGTTGCCCGCGTTGCGGCCGCTGCTCTCGGCGCTCCGGGATCTGCAATCGCCGAACCGGCGGACGATGAAGAGGAAGAGGAAGAGATCGACGATTCCAAGCCGATCGCAACCGGTCCGCTTCCCGAAGCTCCGCCGCCGGCCCGCGGCGGTGACTTCGATGCTATCGACGATACCGCGATCGAAACCGAGCCGGCCGCCGAAGAAGAAGACGAAGTCGACGAAGGCTACCAACTCGAGGAAGAAGACGAAGACAGC
>JBDTCU010000179.1:0-4450 GCA_039923415.1 Vulcanimicrobiaceae bacterium | reverse complement strand
CGGATCGATGTGGACGAGCGGCACCTGTTTATCATCGGGCGTCGTGTCGATGTGGCTCGCTTCACCTGCGGGTCGTTCTTGCAAAAAGAAATCGCCTCCGGTGAGTTCGTCAAGCAACTTCATTTGCCGGTCGCCGTCCGGTACGAAGACGTGAACGCAACCTACGCGGACGGCATCTTAACGGTGTTTTTGCCGGTATCGGCAACCGATTACATCCCAACCACCCGTACTGAAATTCGTATGATCGTAAAGAGGACTCTCGCCTAAATGGCTTCGTCGAAATCCAGCAATATCGTACCCGCTCCCACAATCGGCATTTTGCCGCTGCAAGAAGCCGTGCTTTTTCCGAATACCGTTATTCCGCTCGCGGTCGTTAAGAAACCCGGCATCCAGCTGGTAGAAGAAGCGCTGCGCGAAGGCAAACCGATCGGCCTCACCGTTCTCAAAGATAAAGAGATTGAGAACCCCGGACCCGACGACATCCAGCGCGTCGGCACCATCGGCATGATTCAGAAGATGCTCAAAGTTCCCGACGGAACGCTGCGCTGCATCGTCTCGGGTCAGAGCGTATTCAAGATCGACGAGTTCACCCAAACCGAGCCGTACATGGTGGCATCTTATACCGAGCTGCCCGATGTCACCAAGGAATCGGAATCGCTCGTCGCGATGCACCGCAACCTTGGCGGCCTCTTCCAAAAATTGCTGGGTTATCTTCCGCAAGCGCCACGCGAGATGGAGATGGAAGTCCAAAACATCAGTGACTCGAATCTCCTGACCTATTTCGTCGCATCGACGATGCGCTTAGATACGGCGGATCGCCAGGCGTTACTTGAAGAGCGCAATACTGAAAAGCGAATGCGCAAGCTCACCATGCTGCTTACCAAAGAGCTGGAAGTCGTCGAGCTTGGTCACAAAATTCAAAACGATATCCAACGCGAGATGGAAAAGAACCAGCGCGATTTCTATCTGCGGCAGCAGTTGCGGGCTATCCAGGAAGAGCTCGGCGAGACCGATCCCCAGCAAGCTGAAGCTAATGAACTCAAAGGCAAAATCGAAGAAGCGAAGATGCCTGAAGATGCCCAGAAAGCCGCTGAGCGCGAGCTGGATCGCCTCTCGAAAGTTCCGCAAGCTTCGCCCGAGTACAGCGTGATTCGCACGTATTTGGATTGGCTCGTGCAGCTGCCTTGGAGCAACGAGACGGCCGACCACATCGACATAAAAAAAGCGCGCGAAGTTTTGGATGAAGATCACTACGATCTTGAGAAAATCAAAGATCGTATTGTCGAATACTTAGCTGTGGGGAAACTCAAGAAACGCTTAACCGGGCCAATTCTGTGTTTCGTCGGCCCTCCGGGGGTAGGCAAGACATCCTTGGGTCAATCGATTGCCAAAGCGATGGGCCGTAAATTCGTGCGCCTTTCGGTCGGAGGAGTGCGGGATGAAGCCGAAATTCGGGGTCATCGCCGCACGTATATCGGCGCGATGCCCGGGACGATCGTGCGAGCGTTGCGCGATGCGGGAACAAAGAATCCGGTCATGATGATCGATGAGATCGATAAAGTCGGTTCGGATTATCGGGGCGATCCACAGTCAGCGCTGCTTGAGGTACTCGATCCCGAGCAGAACAATTCGTTCCGCGATCATTATCTCGATCTGCCGTTCGACTTGAGTCAAGTGCTGTTCGTCTGCACGGCCAATACTCTTGACACCGTCAGTCCGCCGTTGCGCGATCGGATGGAGATCATCCAACTGGCTGGGTATACCGAGATGGAAAAAGTCCAGATTGCTAAGCGCTACCTTGTGAAAAAGCAGCGACTAGCCAACGGGCTCAAAGAGACTCAAGTGCAGATCGCAGATGCTGCAATCAAGGCAATTATCGGCGATTACACGCGCGAAGCCGGGGTGCGCAATTTAGAACGTGAGATCGGGACGGTCTTTCGCAAGGTCGCGCGCAGGATCGCCGAATTCCCTCGCTTTAAGGGGCGGATCAAACCGGAGAACTTGCAAGAGTACTTGAGCCGTCCGCGTTTCTACAACGAAGTCAAGAAGCGGGTCGCGTCGATCGGGGTTGCAACCGGCATGTTCTACACGCCGGTTGGAGGCGACATCTTGTTTATCGAAACCACCGCGATGCCCGGTACCGGCAAGTTAAATCTGACCGGGCAGCTCGGCGATGTGATGAAAGAGAGCGCGCAGGCGGCGGTTTCGTTCCTGCGCTCGCGTTCGAGCGAGCTTGGGCTTACCGACGATTATTTCAGTAAGCACGATCTGCACATTCACGTGCCGGCCGGTGCGACCCCGAAAGACGGACCGTCGGCCGGTATTTCGATTGCAACTGCGATCGCCTCGCTGCTGACCGGGCTCAAGGTCGATCCGGACCTGGCGATGACCGGCGAGATCACGCTCACCGGGCAAGTCCTACCGATCGGCGGCCTCAAAGAAAAAGTGCTCGGTGCAAAGCGGGCCGGCATTAAGAAAATTTTACTGCCGATGCGCAATCAGTACGATCTCGACGATGTTCCCAAAGAGGTTCGCGATACGATGACGTTCGTGCCGGTCGAGGAACTCTCTGAGGTCTTGCTGCAGGCGCTCGGCAAGCGGGTGATCTCACCCGTGACGCTAGGACCGGATCACGCCAAGCATCGCAACAATGTGGTGCCGATGCGCCGCAACGGCGTCAAACGAGTGACCGAGCGCAAGCGTCGGCACGGGCTAGCCGGTACGCGCAAGCGTTAAACAGAGAAATCGGCATCGTAACTTGAAAGTTGGCGTTCGCAGCTGCTGGCGCTCGCGTTAAAGATGGTATATTCGGTGATCGGCCTCGCATACAGGTGTAGGGCAATCGCGCGCGAGTTGCCGAGAGTTCGCATCGCGTGCAACTCGCGATCGTTGTGGCGCAGATCGATGCCGCCGCGCCGATAGTGCGCAGTAGCGCCCGTCTCGATGAGGGCAAAGCCGGGACGAGCGGCGTCATCCAGTCTTCGGTAGTTCTGGACTTCGAGCGCCCCTTCCAGCACCGCAGACCAGCAGCGCTGGCCCCCGTGGTCGTGAATCGGGGTTTCGGCCCGCGGCGACCAGCAAAGCACGAGCAATTCAAACCGGTCGTCCTTATAGAGCAGGCTGCGGGTATAATCGCAACGGCGCTCCGGTAGTGCGAACGGGTGATTCCAACCTCGTTCGGCGGTTGTCCGCAATACCTCTGAGACGACTCCGATCGCGCTTGGTTCGCGCAGGTTCAGCCGGGCCAACGCTTGGATCAGTTCGCGCATACACCCTTGGTTGCGAGTTCCCTAGCGAGTGCTAGAGCCTGCGCCCGAATCTCAGGAACGGCGGTACTTTCGTAGTACGCTCCGCGAAGCGGAGGGCCTAAGCTGTACATTCCGGGATGCAGCAGCTCGATACCCAAACGCAATGCGTCGCCGCGAATCAGGCCGCGACGAAGCAAGCTTTGAACGAGGCGATCGGGATTGCACGCATAGTCGCTTTGCGGGCCGGTGCAATTAAGCACGTAGCGGGTTTCTATTGCTTGCATAACCCCACGATCGCTGGTATGAATCGTCATCAACTCTCCGACGGTGCCGGCTCTTTTGATAATACCACGGTGCCGCAGAAGTTGTCCGCTCGCCATGAGTTCGTAACAGATTGCGGCAGTTTGCGGCGGCACGCGATATCGATGCACCGACCAGTAGGCTTGCAGATGCCGTAAGAAGCGCTTACGATCTCGCAGGGTCCAAGCCTGCCAAATTCCGGGTGAAGGGTTTCGGAGTGCCTCAATCAGGCTGCGCCAATCGACTCCGTCGGCTGCTGCGGCGCGAGCCGCACGCCGAAAGGACCGCAACAGTGCGAAAGGCGACCGTGCGTCTAGTTCTAGCGCAGGGTAATCGACGGCTTTTGAATGGGGATCTTCCAGGAGCGGCAGCAACCCGTGTCGCGAAAGCAGCCGGATTTTATGGGAAAAACCGCTCGTCCACAAGGTTACACATGCATCCATCGCCGTCAATCCGCTGCCGATGCAGAGAATATCGCCATCTATGCGGTACGGATCGATACTCCACGGATCGTTCAGGTAATTCGGATGGTTGCGAATTGCCGCCGGAACGATCGATGCGTCGGCTGGATAATTGCCCAGGGCTAAAGTGAGGTTGCGAGCACGAAAGTGTTCTCCGTTGCTGCACGTAATGAGAAACTGAGTGTTTTCCGGGATGATGTCGACGACGGTCGTGCGTTCGAACTGAATTAGGCCGTTCGGGATGCACGCCGCCCTCAGGTGGTGCGCGATGTACGCGCCGAATGCGGCACGAGGGACGAGGGCGTCTTCAGTCTGCGTCCCAAGCCAGGCCACAAAGTCGAGCGGCCGATCCGGGAATGCGCTCATTGCGCGTGCAGTTCCGTTCATCCGATGGTTCGGCGATCGAGTTGAAAACGCGAGCCCTCCTCCCGGCGCGCGCGC
>JBDTCU010000178.1:0-4823 GCA_039923415.1 Vulcanimicrobiaceae bacterium | reverse complement strand
CGATAACAACCTCTGGACCGTAATCGAGTTCCTCCATGTCAAGCCGGGGAAGGGCTCAGCTTTCGTGCGAACGCGTCTTAAGAACGTCAAGACCGGAGCAACCGTGGAGCGGACATTTAGGGCGGGTGAGAAGCTCGAACGGGCGACCGTCGATAACCGCCAGATGCAGATGCTGTATAACGACTCGGACGGCTATCACTTTATGGATCAGGAATCGTTCGAAAACGTTACACTCCAGCGGGACCTGATCGGCGACCCGGCCGATTTTTTGCGCGACGGTATGCAGGTCGATGTGCAATTTCATGACGATCTACCGATCGGCGTCGATTTACCGGCCCACGTTGAGCTGAAGGTTGAAGATACCGACCCGGGTTTTAAGGGCGACACCGCAACCGGCTCAACCAAGCCCGCCAAACTTGAAAGCGGCGCGACCGTTCAGGTTCCATTGTTCGTCAACCCGGGCGATCTGATTCGAATCGACACGCGAGACCGGCGCTATATCGGCCGCGTCTCCAGCTAGTCGCAAAAAAAGAGCGCCGCCGCTTTCGGGGTGACGCTCGCAGAACTCAAAAGAAAAAACCTACATTGGAGGTTTCATCATTTTTGCGCCCATCGCGTCGGCCTTGGACTTGCACATCATCCGCATGTGATTCTTCATCATCATCGCGTGCATTTTATCCTTAGACATACCAGCCATCTTTGTCTTGATTTGAGCGTGGTTCATGTACATTTTGGTCTGCATGTTCACGCCGACGACCGGGTCGCCGGATGCACACTTCGGCATCATCATTGAGCTATGCATAGAACTATGCATGCTATCCATCGCCAAGCCGGCCTGCCCGGCTACGGCAAACAGAGTAACGGCGAATATAACTGCAGCTAATCTTTTCACGTTTTTCTCCTATTCGGGTCGCCGTAGACGACCGCGTCTTGTTTACCCAAGGCTTCGAACATCAAACCAGCGCATTTGAGGGCCACTCGTCCGAGGTTCACCCCCCAGAGAAGCTCTGCGTTCCTTATTCAGGAGATTGGCTTGGGCCCAATGAATACGTGTGAGAGTGATGTCCGGATTATAGTGGCCGTTTTTTGAGGAAGTCAGAGCCATAGAACACGCGCTTTTCTACCTGGGGTTGTTTGCTGTCGGCGCGGCAGCCAGCACCTTCGGGTCGATGGTCGGGCTCGGCGGCGGTTTCGTAATGGTTCCGGCCTTGAGATTGCTGTATGGCCTTTCTCCCGCAGTTGCGGCCGGCACATCGCTGATTCTAGTGGTTGCCAATAGCGCCAGCGGGTCGTTTGCCTACCTGCGCCAGAAACGAGTCGATGTTCGGCTCGGATTACTGATTGCGGCCGGGGGTTTTCCGGGCAGTATCTTAGGCGCGATCGCGGTCGCGAAAGTTTCTGGATTTGTCTTCGACACGCTGCTCGGCGTCCTGCTGATTGCCTTAGCGCTCGATATCGTCATCAACAATGAGAAACGCATGCACGGGCGTGATGAGGCGATCCATCTTTCCGCAACTGGGAGCATGCCGGTCTGGCGCGCGCTGCTGACCGGCCTATTCGTGGGCTTTGTTTCAAGCCTGTTCGGAATCGGGGGCGGCGTGATCGTCGTCCCGGTGCTGCTCTATTTCTCCAACCTGCCGGCTCACGCGATCAGTGCAACCTCGCATTTCGCCATCGTGCTCACCTCACCAGTTGGCCTGCTCGCGCACATCCGGCAGCATGACATCAACATTAGCTACGGGGTGCCGCTGGTGTTGGGCGGAATCGCTGGCGGTCAACTCGGCGCCAAGCTCTCGCTTCGGCTCAAATCCCCGCTCTTGATCAAACTCGTCGCCGCCGCGCTTATTATCGCCGCAGCATTTCTGGTCCTACGACACTTTATTAAGTGACACGTCCTTCGACAATTGTGGGCGGTTACTTCGGGTACGTCATCTCTTTTGGGATTACGTATTTGTCGAACTCTTCGCCGCTGACATGGCCAAGGGCAATCGCGGTTTCCCGCAGGGTCTTCTTCTCGTGATGCGCGGTTTTGGCGATTTGGGCGGCCTTGTCGTATCCGATGTGGGGTGAGAGCGCCGTGACGGTCATCAGCGATTCGCTCAGGTATTTCGCGATGATATCCTCGTTAGCAGTCAAACCCTCGATGGCATGTTCGCGGAACATTGTGCATGCGTCGCGTAGCAGCGTCGTCGAGTGCAGAAAGTTGTAGATCATGACCGGGTTAAAGACGTTGAGTTCGAAGTTGCCTTGCGAGGCGCCGAAACCGATCGCGGTGTCGTTACCGTAGACCTGCACGCAGACCATCGTCATCGCCTCGGATTGGGTCGGATTGACCTTGCCCGGCATAATCGAACTCCCAGGTTCGTTTTCTGGCAGCGAGAGTTCGCCAATGCCGGCGCGCGGACCCGACCCCAACCAGCGAATATCGTTGGCGATCTTCATAAGCGCGGCGGCCAGCGTCTTCAGAGCGCCGGAGGCAAAGACGAAATCGTCGTGCGATGCCAGCGCGGTGAATTTGTTGGGGTGCGAACGGAACTGCAGACCGGTCAGCTCGCCGATCTTTTTGGCGGCGCGTTCGCCGAATTCGGGATGGGCGTTTAGGCCGGTGCCGACGGCAGTGCCGCCGATCGCCAGATCGTAGATATGATTGAGCGCTTCTTTGCAGGCAACCATCGCGCGATCGAGCTGGGTGACGTAGCCGGAGAACTCTTGCCCGAGCGTAAGCGGCGTTGCGTCCTGCAGGTGGGTGCGGCCGACTTTGACGATATGGGTCCAGGATTTCGCTTTCGCATCGAGCGCGTTGCGCAACTGTTCGACCGCCGGCAGCATTTGGGTCATCGCTTCGGCAGCGGCCATGTGCATCGCGGTTGGGAAGGTGTCGTTCGAGGACTGCGACATGTTGACGTGATCGTTCGGATGGATCGGTTTCTTCGAGCCCATCTCACCGCCGGCCATCTCGATGGCCCGGTTGGAGATCACTTCGTTGACGTTCATGTTGGTCTGTGTACCGGAGCCGGTCTGCCAAACGCGCAGCGGAAAGTGGGCGGCAAGTTTGCCGGAGATCGCCTCGTCGGCGGCGGCAACGATCAAATCGGTCTTCTCTTGATCGAGTTTTCCAAGATCGTGATTCACCAGCGCGGCGGCTTTCTTGAGCAGAGACATCGCTTTGATGACCTGGGTCGGCATCACATCACGGGGCGTGATCCCATCGCCGATATCGAAGTTTATCAGCGAGCGGGCCGACTGAGCGCCGTAGTATTTGTTGGCGGGGACGGTGATTTGGCCCATCGAGTCGGACTCGACGCGCGAAGCGGCGCCGTTTGGGGCGGTCGTGTTAGCAGTACTCATGGCTTGGTTATCTTCGCTCGAACCTCGGGATTTCAGCCTCGACTTCAGTCGCAGCCGATCGGTTTTTTGGCCTGAGCAGCATGCCCCAGGCTGTTTCCGAGCTCGCGCGTTTCCACCACCTCGAAGATCGTGAGCGGAAAGCGGGGGTCAAAGCCGCGCCGCGAGCAGCGTCCGCAGCTGGTCGGTGCAGTCGGTTTGCGCTTGCGCAACAACTCCATCGCGCACTTCTCGCACCGCAAAATATAGCGTTTGCTCGATTCATTCAGCGGCCGCGCGCTTCCCAAATCGTGATAGATCGAGCTGATTCCCACCTCCCGCATCTTCTTCTTGAAGGCCGCGCCGTGTCCGGTGTCGCGATCGCGGGCAAACAGCCAGCCGTGAATCATCTCGTGGAGCAGCGTCTCGCGGATAGCTTGGGGATGCAGCCGCATATGTTTGAGCGACAGTTCGATCAGCGGCGGCCGCACGCTGTAGCTGATTCGCCCTGCGCTATTTGAAAAGCGAGCGTTATAGCGGATGCGGTGAGCGGGTACTTCACCGTTAAAATGCTGATAGTTCAACTCCGCGAATAGGAGCTGGAGGTCAGTTTCGGATGGCAGCACGAAGAGTTTTTCGGCGTACGTCCAAACGACTCATCGTGGCCACCTCACCTCAACGCGGACTTCCGCCGCGCGCCTATCTGCCGGTTGTCCTGATCTTTGCCGTGATTTTCTTAGGGATCATGGGGTATTTGGTCGGCAAGGGCTTCGGCGTAACCGGAGCGGTGTTCGGCAGTTCGGATCGACCCGGGGCGACCCAACCGGCCCAAAACGTGAATGTGGAAGGCGGGCCGCCGGCGGCGGTCCGGCTTGCGCTCGGGGAACTGCGCGCGCAAATACAGCGCGATCCGAAGGATGATGTCGCCCTCACTCAACTCGGCGATCTCTATCTGTCGGTTGGAAAATATACTCAAGCGATTCCGTTCTACACCCGAGCGCTCGCCGCTAATCCCAAAAATGTGGCGGCGAAAGCCGGGTTGGACGAAGCGAAGTCAGGCCTGGAGGCACAGAACCAGTGAAGCTCTATATTTCATGCGATATGGAAGGCACCGCCGGGGTCTCGACTTGGACGCAGTGTGATCCCAAGAACACGACCGAATACCCGATCTATCGCCGCCTGATGGGCCAAGAAGTTCGCGCCGCAATCGATGCGGCACGCGGTGCCGGCGCGAGCGAGGTGCTGATCAACGATTCGCACAGCTCGATGCGTAACGTCGATTGGGAAGATTTGCCGGACGACGTGCGCATGATCATCGGAAACCGCAAGCCCTTTTCGATGGCGCAGGGAATTGATGCAACCTTCGGAGCGGCATTTTTTACCGGCTATCACGCACCGATCGGTGCAGCCGACGGAACGCTCGATCACACCTACTCGCCGGGATCGCTCTATAACGTCTTTATCAACGGCATGGCTTGCAGCGAAGCCACGCTAAATGC
>JBDTCU010000177.1:0-5567 GCA_039923415.1 Vulcanimicrobiaceae bacterium | reverse complement strand
GGCTTTTTTCAAATTCGTTACTCGGTTTATCCGGCATCAGACTCTCTCCGTTCGACGCGAGCGTGCAAGATTCCACGTGCCACGCGGGCGGCGACCAGCGTGCCGTCGGCGACGGAGGCGGCGTCTCGTACTACGTGCCCGTTTACGCTGACGATCGCATAGCCGCGATTTAGAATTGCGGTCGGGTTGTGCGCCTCGAGCCCGGCCTGCGCAACCCTGACTCGATTGCCGACCCGATTGACCGCGAGTTGCATTCGCGGGTCTAGTTGGTTGCGAATTCCGAGTCGATTTACGCTCAGCTGAACGCGCGCGCCGATCGCACGGTCCAGTCTTGCGAGCAACAGATTCAAACGCTCGGCACGCCGAGTTAGTCGGGCCGCGGGCGTGAGGGAACTTAAGCGTCGTTCGCCGGAGTAGAGGCGCTCACGTTTTCGAGCAAGGCGCTCGTGAGCGCCTGCGGCCAAATCTTTAACGACACCATCGAAGAGTTGCCCCTTAACGGCTAGCACTTCCCGAGTTACCTCACGAAGCCGGATTTGCCCGTCCCGCAAGTCGGCCAGCAACTGGGTGCGGTTGTGCGCGAATTGTTCGGCCGCTGCGGTTGGCGTCGATTTTGCAACATCCGCTGCTAGGTCGGCCAAGGATTGATCGAACTCGTGACCGATACCGGTGATAATCGGAGTCTTAGCGTGAACGATCGCGCGCACGACCGGCTCACAGCTAAAGGCGAAGAGATCCTCAAACGAACCGCCGCCGCGCGCCACGACGATTGCGTCGGCGCCGACTTTGTCGGCTCTTCGAATAGCCTCCGCAATTTCGACTGCCGCGCCGACACCTTGGACCGGCGTCGGGAAAAACAGGACCCGTACATGCGGCGCGCGAGCTTCGATCGCGGCAAGAAAATCGCCCGCCCCAAATGCCCCGCGGCCGGAGACCAGCGCGACCGAAAACAGGACACGCGGAAGTTTGCGTTTCCGGCTTTCCGCAAACAACCCTTCATCTGCAAACCGCTGCTTCATCGCTTCAAACTGCATGTGCAGTTCGCCGACTCCGTCCAGTTTCACGCTGCGCACCGAAAGCTGATACTGGCTTCTAGTGCTATACGAACTAATACCGCCGGTAGCGATCACCGACAGACCGTTGCGAAGCTCCGGTAAGCCGCGCGCATAATCGCTCCAGACGACGCAGCCGAGCAAATCGGAGCCTTCTTTTAGATTGAAATAGAGATGCCCGCTCTGGGCTAGCGTATATCCGGTAATCTCACCGCGAACCGCGATCGCTTGCAGGCGAGGGTCGGCGGTGAGCAGCTGCTTGATGTAGTTGGCGACGGCGCGAACGCCGATCGGCGGAGCCGGCATCTTAACGGCGTCGTTTCGGCGGGGGCGAATCCAGCGGCACGAAGTTCGTGCCATCGCCGACCGTATTCGGGGGCTGCGCGGCGTTAACCGGAACGGGCGTCGGCACCGCACCCCCAGTAGGCACGACGATCGGCGCGATGCTCGGCGCGGCATTTGGATTCATACTTGGAACGTTTCGCGTTGGCGAGGCACAACTCGATAGCGGCTCGGTTCCCTGTAAATAATATTCGTAACCGGCGATGCCGCCGCTGCAAGCCCGCACCTTTACGACTTCACCCTCGGGGAATGGGAAATCGTGTTTCGGAGTCTTGATAAGCGCAGCTTTCATAAACCGTGCCCAGATCTGGGCCGGAATATTCCCGCCATACGATTCGGTCATGCGCGAGTAGTTATCGTTGCCGAGCCACACCGCCGTAACTAAATCGGGGGTAAATCCAACGAACCATGCATCGCGAAAGTCCGAGGTCGTACCGGTTTTTCCGCCGGCCGGCCGGCCGATAACGGCGTTGGGATACCCGGTCCCATTTTGAATAACGCTCTCCAGCATCGTATCCATCACGTATGCGGTCCCGGCGCTTACAACTTCGGTCTGCTGCGGATAGAGGTTGTCGAGCACCGTATTTCCCAGCGAGTCTTTTACCAGCCGCAGGGTCGATGGATCGATGTGGACTCCCTGGTTGGCCAACGTCGAATAGCCGCTGGCCTGGTCGAGCGGACTGACTACCGAGGTCCCTAGCGCAAGCGATAGATTGGCGTCGAGTTGCGAGGTGACGCCCATCCGGTGCGCATAGTCGATCACTTTGTCGATTCCGACTTGTTCGGCCAGCTTAACGGCGGCAACGTTGCGTGACTGAGCCAGAGCCGTGCGTAGCGTAATCGCTCCCATAAAGCGGGAGTCGTCATCTTGCGGGCTCCAGTTAGTGCCGTCGCCGGCCGGGTAGGTGACCGGCGTGTCGTCGATCAGCGATGCGGCGGTCCACTTTCCGCTATCGATCGCGGAGGTATAGACGTACGCTTTGAACGAGGAACCCGGTTGACGGTGGGCCTGCCAGGCTCGATTAAATTGGTTCGCCAGCGAAAAATTCGTACCGCCGACCATCGCTACGATCTCTCCGGTTGACGGGCGAATTGCGACCAGCGCGGCTTGATGAGCGTTGATGCCTTCGGCAATTGCATCGTGTACGCCGCTATCGACTGCGGCAACGGCGATTCTCTGCATTCGCGGATCGAGCGTAGTATCGACTTGCAAGCCGCCCTCATAGGCAGCCTTGCGTCCAAAGGTCTGTTCGAGCTGGGCGATCACGTAGGTCGTGAAATACGGGTACAGATACCCTTGCAGTCCCTGCGGACGCTCACCGCTCAGTTGCAGCGGTGCGCTAAATGCGCTATCGGCCTGCGCTTGGGTGAGATACCCGCTCTGCACCATTCGATCCAACACGTGGCGCTGACGTTCGCGCGCGTGCGAGAGATTGACATACGGCGAGTAATCTGATGGCGCAGCCGGCAGACCGGCCAGCATCGCGGCCTCACCGGGATCGAGCGCACTCACGCTCTTTCCAAAATAAGTATGTGATGCCGCATCTACGCCATAGGCGCCCGAACCGAAGTAAATCAGATTGAGGTACCGCTCCAATATCTCGTCTTTGGTGTAATACCGCTCGATCTCCATCGCCAGCAGAGCCTCTTGAATCTTGCGCGAGATCGAAACCTGATTGGATAGAAAGAGCGCGCGCGCCAACTGCTGGGTAATGGTCGATGCGCCTTGGAACTGTTGATGGGTTGCGTCGGCGAATGCGGCGCGCGCAATTCCGCCAAAATCTACGCCATGATGTTTGTAGAAGTTATGATCTTCGTTGGCAACGAATGCTTCTCTCACGATTTCGGGAATGCGGGAGATTGGAACCCAAGTCCGATTCTGCTTGTAAAGATTCGCGATCAGGGTTCCGTCGCGAGCATAAATCCGCGTCGAGCGCGCCGGTTGGTAGTCGGCCATTCGACTGATATCCGGCAAGTTCTTCGAATAGGAAGCGATGACGCCGGCGAACGTGCCGGCCACGAACAAGACGATCAGGAGCAAGCCGGTCAGCGTATAGCGCAGCCACCGCCCGCGTTTAGGTTTGCGCCGCATCGGCCCTCATCGCGGCACTCAGGACGCCATTGATAAAACGACCGGAATCCTCGGTCGAGAACTTTTTCGCCAGTTCTACGGCTTCATTTATAATGACCGGACGCGGCGTCTCGGGCCGATGATGCAATTCGAACATCCCCATTCGCAGCAGCAAACGATCGATCGTCGGCAAACGTTCGATCGTCCAGCCCTGGAGCAGCGGGGCCAGCGCCAGATCGGCTTCATCCGCATGCTCGATCGAGCCATAAACCAAATCTTTAACGAACGGCCGGTGCGCGCTCTCGCTAAAACGTTGGAAATACTCCTCGAGCACATCGGCGACCTCACGGTGACCGACCTCAATGCTGAACAATGCTTGTAAGGCAAGCTCGCGGGCCATTCGGCGGGATGGCATACTATACCGACGCCGCCTGCATCAGGTTCGGCAGAAAATCGATCCCGTAACCGCCAGCGCGAAACTGCTCGTTCGCCAGGATCTCCAGACAGACGCTGATGGTCGTCTTCACGCCTTCAATACTCGTCTCGCGGAGCGCGCGCTCCATTCGCGCGATGGCCGCGTCACGCGTACCCGCGAATGCAATGATCTTGGCCAACATCGAATCGTAAAACGGCGGAACCTGCGCACCGGAGTACACTTGCGTATCGACGCGGATACCGGGGCCGCCCGGAAATACCACGTTGCTAAGGGTTCCGGCCGCCGGCGCAAAATTATGGTTTGAATCCTCGGCATTGATGCGGCATTCAATTGCGTGTCCGGATTGGCGCAAATCGGCTTGCGTGTATCCCAGCGGCTCGCCGGCCGCGATCCGAATCTGCTCTTTGACCAGATCGATGCCGTAGATCATCTCGGTCACCGGATGCTCGACTTGGATACGGGTGTTCATCTCCATGAAGTACAGACTGCCTTCGCTGAACAAAAACTCCAAGGTTCCCGCGTTACTGTAGCCGACCGCTTGGCACGCTTTGATCGCCATCGTATGTAAGGCCTCGCGCGCGGCCGAACCGAGGTGGGGAGCCGGCGCTTCTTCGATCAACTTTTGATGGGACGGCTTCTGCACCGAACAATCGCGTTCACCCAAATGCACCACGTTGCCGAAATTGTCGGCCAAAACTTGAACTTCAATGTGGCGCGGGCGCAGAATCAATTTTTCCATGTAGACCCGGCCATCTTTAAAACTGGCTTCGGCTTCCGCAGTGGCGCTTAGGAAGGCGCGCTCCATATCCTGCGGTCCGCCGACTTCACGCATTCCCTTACCGCCACCGCCGGCAGTCGCCTTTAGCAGGACTGGATACCCAACGACTTCGGCAGCCTTCTTAGCTTCGTCGACGCCGCTTAAAATATCGGTGCCGGGCGTCGTCGCGACACCCGCATCCTTCATGACCCGCTTGGCGGTAGCTTTGTCACCCATAGACGCAATGACACTCGGTCTGGGACCGATAAACGTCAGGCCGTGGTCGGCGCAGATTTCGGCGAACCGCGCATTTTCCGCCAAGAATCCATAGCCGGGATGGACCGCATCACACCCCGAAATCAGCGCGGTCGAAATAATATTTGGGATATTCAGATAGGAGTGCGCGACCGGTCCCGGCCCGACGCAGAAGGCTTGATCGGCGTGTCGTACGTGCAGTGAGTTACGATCGGGTTGCGAAAAAATCGCAACCGTCGCGACGCCGAGCTCCTGACAAGCGCGATTGATCCTCAGAGCGATCTCGCCTCGGTTGGCGATCAGAACTTTGCGAAAGATGCCTATCCCCTGTCAATTTCGAAGAGCGGCTGACCATAATCAACCGGCGCGCCGTCGCGGCTTAAGATGGCCGCGATCCGGCCGGGTCCGCGCGACCGCACCGGATTGCGGATTCCGAGGGCCTCAACAAACGCGAGCTCACGATCGCTCTCTAGGCGTTCCCCTTCGGCCGCAAGCGGCTTGCTGAAATGCAAAATTCCGACGAGGTCGGAAGAAATCATCTCCAGGTTGCGTTCCGGCTCGCCCCCACGGACACCGTTGACACTGGACTCGGCATTCGGTACGGAAGCAAGCGAACGGTCGGCAGTCCTTCGGAATTCAAAAGAACCGTCGTCG
>JBDTCU010000176.1:0-3585 GCA_039923415.1 Vulcanimicrobiaceae bacterium | reverse complement strand
GGTTGCGCCCGACGCTTCGACGATTGACCGAGCAATCGCTAAACCTAAACCGGTGCCTGCGCGTTCGCGAGCCGCGTCTTCGCGCCAGAAGCGCTCCAGCGCATGCTGTAAGGCTTGCGGGCTGAAGCCGGGGCCGGTATCGCGGACGAGCAGATCGACGCGCGTGCCGGCTCGTTTCACGATGAGGTCCGTCCGGCCGCCGTCCGGTGTGAACTTCACCGCATTGTGGAGCAACGCCAGAACCGCTCTTGAGAGCGCTCGTTCGTCTGCCATAATCAGCATTCCCGCGACGACATCTAGCTGCAGATCGATCGCTTTCGCGCGGGCGGTTGAGACAACCCGCGCGACGGCGGCCGAACAGATCTCGGACAGATCGATTTCTTCGCGGACGAGATGCCCGTCTTCGGCGCGCGCGGCGGCCAAAAGATCTTCGATCAAGGTCTCCATTCGGTCCGCTTCCGAGGCGATTGCTGCAAGCGCTGCGCGGTACTCTCCGCCTTCGCGATTGCGGCGTAGCGCCAGATCCGATTCGGCTCGGATGACCGATAACGGCGCGCGCAGTTCGTGGGATGCGTCGGCGGTAAAGCGACGCTGACGCGCAAACGTGTCTTGAAGCGCACGGCGAGCGACCATGTCACCGGCGAGCGCCGCCAACACAACTATCACGATCGCGGCGATTGAAAGCGATATGATCTCAGCACGGTCGAATTCGCCGATCCAATCGCTCGGCCGCCAGGTAACGACGTATCCGGTAATCGTGCCATCGTTCAAAAGCGGCAGGATCAGCGCTCGAATTGCCAGATCATGGCTGCCGAGGGTGAGAATCTGCTCCTGCGCCGGTGCCTGGTGCACGAGCGCGAAGAGTTCGTCCGGCTGGTCGGCAACGCTGCTGACTGCAACCGCGCCGTCGCGCTGATAGATCGTGCCGTTCAATTGCACTCCCAAGATGGCGTGAAACTGGGCGCGATCGTCGGAATCGAGATGGATCAACCCTTTTCGAGTATCGGTCAGTGCGATCATCGCGTGGGCTGCGGTCTGCAGACGCGCATCCAACGAGCTGTGCAGCGCGCGGTCGATCGCCGCGAGCGCAATTATCGCAAAGGCGAGCAAACCGAGGATAAGCACCGCGACGTAGGTGAGTGTAAGGCGCGCTCGAAGGTTCATCTTTGGCCGCCGAATCGATAACCCGCGCCGCGTACCGTATGGATCATCGCGGTTTCATGTCCCACGCTAACCTTTGCCCGCAACCGTCGAATATAGACTTCAATGACATTTGAGGAGCTTTCATTCTTCCGATCCCATAGCGCATCTTCCAGCATCCGGCGAGTAATGATTCGGCCCGCGTTACGCATAAAATATTCGAGGAAGGCGGTCTCGCGCGCGGTGAGCACGATCTCCCGGTCTGAACGGAAGACTCGGCGCGATACCAAGTCGAAACGGATGTCTTCGAATTCCAGCAGATTGCCGGCGGGTGCGGGCTCACGACGCACGATCGAGCGCAGGCGCGCTTCCAACTCGCCGAACACGAACGGCTTACGCAAGTAATCGTCGGCACCGGCATCCAGGCCCTCGATCGTATCGGCGGCGGTATCGCGCGAGGTCAAGATCAATACCGGCGTTTTCACGTGAGCCGCGCGCACCGCGCGAACGACCGCAAGCCCATCCAACTTAGGCAAATTGAGATCTAAAATCACGGCATCGTATGCGCCCTCAAGGGCGCAGCGCTGACCTTCTTCACCATCATGACAGATATCCACGACATGTCCCTGTTCGGTCAGACCGCGACGCAGCACATCGCACAGGCGAATATCATCCTCAACCATCAGCAGTTTCACGAGAGTGTTAGCCCGGGGTTCGTTTGAAATCGTTGCAGAATTCGACGCATCGTTTCTGCCTTAGCGGGCGGCCGCGCAGATGCCCTGCACGTCGGAACAGCCGGCCACGCGAAAAGTTCGCGCGGTTCCCAGGAACAACGCAGGGAATCTGGGTACATTTTGAGGGATGAAACGCTTCTTGCCTCCGATCGCCCTTGGGTTGATCTCCCTTAGCTTGGCCGCCTGCAGCGGAAACGGAAATAGCTCTACGCCGCAGCAGCCCTGCGGCAGTCCCGCCGGCACGACGGTTGTTCTGGTCTATCCGGCCCCTGGATCGACTGGGATAACCACCAACCCGGGACAAGTCGTTATCGGATCGACCGCACTGCTGCCGCAGTCTTGGAACGTCGTGCTCGCCAGCAATCAGCCAACTATCTCGGGCGCTACGGTCGTCACAACCAACCCGCCGTTCCCGGCGCCCAACACCACGCCGACCTTCGCAAACCCGCAGTATCAAAGCAGTGCGATACCAACCGGCTCACTTCAGAGCAACGTACTCTATACTGCCTACATCAACGACACATCCTCAAATTGCAATCCATCCGTTTCGATCGGTCAATTCCATACCTAGCTGGATTGCGCGTCCACGGGAAGCTCTTCTTTTTTCGGCACTCCTGGCACTCGGCGCACTGCCGGCCCACGCTGCCGCCCGCTCGGAGCCGATCTCACGACGCTTTCACATCTCCGACTGCACGGTTGTTGCGGTGCAAATGTTCGATTCGGTCAGTTCGGTGGATGCGCATCCCGGTGATTTTTTTCGTTTCGAAGTGGTTAACGCGGTAACGCGTGAAAACACGATCGTCATCCCGGCGCGCACGATGGGGTATGGGATCGTCGCAATAGCAGCACCGGCCGGCCGCGGCGGCCGAGCCGGCACACTTGTCCTCGAGCCGCGCTATATCGTGATGCCGGGCGGCGGTCATGTCGGGGTCGTCCTCGATCATCGCGCCGCCGATTTGCAGCGCAGCGGCGCCAGTGACAGCGTGCCGGGGTACTTGGGTGCGATTCCGATTCCCGGAGTCGGTGCCGCAATCGGGATTTTCAACTACTTCCACCATGGCAAGGATATCGAGGTTCGCAAAGGGACGATCTTTGCGATATTTCCGAACGACGACCCCGATGTCGAGAGTTGTCAGCAATGATCCCGTCGAACCACGCAAGACCGTTCGCTTAGGAGGTCCCTCTTGCGTCGATTTTTTCTTAACGCGGCTTTTTGCTCTGTTCTGGGGTGCACCTTCGGCGTTAGTCCGGCGTTCGCCGCATCCGGTTTCGATCAAACACCGGTTTCGATGACCTTGGTCGTCGATGCGGCCGATGCCACCCGAAACCTGATTCACGTGCACGAAACCATCTCAGCCAAGCCGGGTCCGATGACGATCGCTTATCCAAAATGGATTGCCGGCGAGCACGGAGCCCACGGCCCAGTCCAAAACGTTGCGTCGCTCAGTATTTCGGCGGGCGACCAGCGACTGGCCTGGACGCGCGATCTCACCGAACTCAATAGCCTCCACCTCACCGTTCCGGCCGGCGCAGATTCAATCGATGTCCGCTTCGACTATTTGGGAAGCCCCGGAGGCACCTACAGCGAGGCCCGACTGGCGACCAGTACGATTCTGACGATTAACTGGAATCAATACCTGTTCTATCCCGCCGATGCCGACATTCGCGCAGTGACGGTAAAGCCAAGTCTGATTCTTCCCAGGCCGGAGTG
>JBDTCU010000175.1:0-3217 GCA_039923415.1 Vulcanimicrobiaceae bacterium | reverse complement strand
AGCACAACCCGTGGGTGAATTTCACGAACGTGCCGGGATCCGACAATCGACTATACACGGGTGCGATGTCGTCCTATGGCTCAAGCGTAACGATGATCGTGCCGAACACATGTAACGACATGCACGACTGCAGTGCAGCCACGGGCGATGAATGGCTCGCGCGAAACATCCCTGCGATCTTGAACTATGACGCGTCGAATAACGGCTTGCTGATTCTCACCTGGGATGAAGGCGAATACGGCGGCACGAATCACATCATCACGATTTTGGCCGGACCAAAGGTGCGAGCCGGGTTGTACTCTCAATACGTCACCCACTATGACATGCTGAAGATGATCGAAACGAACTTTGGCCTGCCGCTCCTGGGGCAAACCGCCGGAGCCGCCGGACTTCCGGCCGGCATCATCCGATAAACGAGATAGGTTAGGAAAAAAGCCGTCCGGTTGTACCGGACGGCTTTTTCTTATTCTTTTTGAGGGGCTTATGAGTGAGTCTCACCGACTTTCACTACTTGGCCCCAAAGTGCAATCAGGAGAATCGTCGGGACCCACTGGCCTATGAACAGCGATTCGTGTTTGCGTCCGGAGAGCTGCATCACAAGCGACCCGAGTAAGGCCCCCCCGGCGACCAGCATCAGCGCGCTGCGCATCGTCGAGTTCGAAGGTTCCTTAGCTAGTCGATGTTCGAGCGTATTGCTGACGTCGGCCGAGAGCTTGCCGGGGCGTGTATCGGCGGCCCGGTCAACTGACCCGACGGTGCTGTTGGCGGCTTTTTTGGCGGTTGTTTCGATAGTGCCTTGGTCCATGGTGCGCGGCCTCCTCCTCAAAGTTATGCGAACCTTGGTTGTTCCCCAACCTACGGCAATGCAAGCGCTAACCTAGGGGGGCACCCAGGCGTGGTTTGAGAAGGGGATCAGCCATATTAAAAGTATCAATACCTGGAAGTATCATGAACAGAGCCGCCGATGAGGTCCTGCGCGGGCCGGTCAAGAGCAAGACGATTTTGCCGGTCTTGATCCTCCATCTCCTCGCCGAGCGGCCGGACCACGGTACGGCGCTGATGGCCCGGATTGAGGTAACCTGCGGCGGCCTGCTGGCTGTCAATACCAATACCATCTACCCGTTGCTGCGGCGGCTCGAAGAGCGCGAGTTCGTTAGCGGCGAGTGGGAGCATCCTTCGAAGCGTTCGCGGCGGTCGTACACTATTACGGCGACCGGGCGCGAGCGTCTCGCGCGAATCAAAACAAACATGCTGCCCTATCTCGACACGCTGGCGGTTTCCGTGCAGCGACTGCGCAGCGAACTCTATGAAGATTCGTCCCATTCACCTTCAGATCGCCTTACCAGCGGAAAGAGTTGACACGATGAGTACCTATGCCGCCCCCTTGCGCGATATGCAATTCGTCCTGCGTGAACTTGCCGGCGTCGACGAGATTGCCAAGCTTCCCGGATTCGAAGACACAACCGATGTGCTGGAATCGATTCTCGAAGAAGCCGGCGCGTTTGCGACCGGCGTTCTCGATCCGCTCAACCGCTCGGCCGATAAAGAGGGCTGCACCTGGAAAGATGGTGAGGTCACCACACCTAAGGGGTTCAAAGAAGCCTATTCGCAGTTCGCTAAAGCCGGCTGGATCGGGTTGCCGGTTCAACCCGAGTACGGCGGCCAAGGTCTGCCGCAGTTGATGCTCGGCCCGACGCTTGAAATGTGGAACGCCGCCAACATCGGTTTCGCAAACGGTCCGCTTCTCAATCAAGGTGCTATTGAAGCGATCGAATTAGTCGGTTCGGACGAGCAGAAAAAGCGCTACATTCCCAAGCTGGTTTCGGGCGAATGGACCGGTACGATGTGTTTGACCGAGCCGCAAGCCGGATCCGACCTGGCCGCGGTCCGCACCAAGGCCGTGCCCGAAGGCGATCGCTATAAACTGACGGGTCAGAAAATCTTTATCACATTCGGCGAGCATGACCTCGCGCCGAACATCGTCCACCTCGTATTGGCGCGTCTGCCGGATGCGCCGGAAGGCACCAAGGGGATCTCGCTGTTCATCGTGCCCAAGATGCTGATCAACCCCGACGGCTCGCTGGGCGAACACAATGATGTCTACTGTGCCGGCATCGAGCACAAACTCGGCATCAACGGTAACCCAACCTGTACGCTGAATTATGGCGAACGGACCGGCGGCGCAGTCGGCTACCTGATGGGCGAACCCAATCGCGGCCTGGAGTATATGTTCATCATGATGAACGCGGCACGCTTCAGCGTCGGCGTTCAGGGGCTGGCGGTTGCCGACCGCGCCTATCAAAGCGCGCTCGAATACGCCAAAGAACGGGTCCAGAGCCGCGATGCGGCTTCGCGCAACCCGCAAGCCGTTCGAATCATCGAGCATCCCGACGTGCGACGAATGCTGATGTCGATGAAGTCGCAGATCGAGGCGATGCGTGCGCTCTCCTACGTTACCGCCGCTTCGCTCGACTACGCACACAAACACCCGGATGAAAAAATTCGTAAAGAACACAAGGCCTTTGTCGAGCTGATGATCCCGGTCGTTAAAGCCTGGTGTACCGAGACGGCGTGCGAAGTCGCATCCACTGCGATGCAGGTCTTCGGCGGCATGGGATACGTCGAAGAGACCGGGATCGCACAACAATATCGCGACGTGCGCATCACCACGATCTACGAAGGCACGACCGGGATTCAAGCCTTGGATTTGGTCGGGCGCAAACTGATCCGCGACATGGGCGCGACCGCAACGGTTGTTATCAAAGAGATGCAGAAATTTGCAGAAGAGCTAAACGGCGGCGAAAATGCAGAGCTTAAGGCGATTGCCGAGTCGTTCGGCAAGGGCGTAGCCGCGCTAGCGGAAACGTCGCAATGGATCGGCATGAATGCGATGGGCGATCTGCAAAAAGCATTCGCGTGTTCGGTCCCCTACCTCAAACTGTGGGGCGTGGTGGCTGCCGGTTGGCAGATGGGTCGAGCCGCGAAAATTGCGGTTGAAAAAATCGCCGCCGATGACGGCGATGCCGACTTCTACAAAGCCAAGCTGACGACGTCGCGATTCTATGCAACTCATGTGCTCACCCAAGCCGCTTGGCTGAAACGCCAAATCATCGATGGGTCGGGCGACGTCATGACGCTGCCGGAGTCGGCCTACGATCTGGACCGCAAAGCGGTGGTGCCGGCGTAATGTTGACTACGACCGATTGCGGATCCGTCC
>JBDTCU010000174.1:0-5527 GCA_039923415.1 Vulcanimicrobiaceae bacterium | reverse complement strand
GACACCTTGAGATAACTGGAGCAACCATGGCAGTAGCAGCGATACACACCGGCGGGATCGCCGATCACATTCATCCGGAACCCCAGAGTTTTATCCGGAAGTATGTGTTCTCGATTGATCACAAGATCATCGGCATCCAATACATCATCACCGCGTTCTTGTTTTTCGTCATGGCCGGATTATTGGCTGAAGTGATTCGGGTGCAGCTGCTGCACGCCAGCGGCGGCTTCGTATCGGCCGATACGTACAACGAGGTCTACTCGGTTCACGGCTCCACGATGGTCTGGCTGGTTATCATTCCGCTGCTCACCGGCGGCTTCGGCAACTTTGTGTTTCCGCTTCAGATCGGTGCTCGAGATGTCGCCTTTCCGTGGCTCAACTTGCTCAGCTTCTGGATTTTTCCGGTCGCCGGGTTGATGCTGTATGCCTCGTTCCTCATGGGTGCGCCCTCGGCCGGCTGGACCGAGTATCCGCCGATGTCGCTGCAAGGGGCAGCCGGAACCTCGATGTGGGCGGCCGCGATCTTTTTGGTCGGAGTCAGTTCGACCCTTACCGGTATCAATTTTGTCGTGACGATTATGAAGATGCGCGCGCCCGGCATGACCTACACCCGAATGCCGCTGTTCGTTTGGGGTCAGCTCGCCACCGCGCCGCTGCTGATGATCGCCACAACCGCTTTGGCCGCGGCGCTGGCGGCACTCTTCATCGAGCGCCAATTCGGCGTCCCGTTCTTCGACCCAACCCGCGGCGGCAGCCCGCTCATGTGGCAGCACATGTTTTGGTTCTACTCGCATCCGGCCGTCTACATTATGATTCTGCCGGCGTTCGGCATGATCTCGGAGATTTTCCCAACCTTCGCGCGCAAGCCGATCTTCGGCTACAAAATGATAGCCTTCAGCTCGGTCTCAATCGCCCTGCTCGGTTTCATGGTTTGGGCCCATCACATGTTCACCTCGGGCATGGCGCCGTTCTTGCAGTTGCCGTTCATGATTCTCACGATGGTGATTGCGATTCCGACCGGAATAAAAATATTCTCGTGGGTGGCGACCCTTTGGGGCGGCAAGATTCAATTCACCACCGCGATGCTGTTTGCGATCGGCTTTATCGCGACGTTCACGTTCGGCGGAATCACCGGCGTCTTCTTAGCCGCAGTTCCATTTGATTTGCACGCTCACGGCACGTATTTTATCGTCGCGCATCTGCACTACGTGCTGGTGGGCGGATCGCTGATGGGCATTCTGGCCGGGATGTATTTCTGGTACCCGAAGATGACTGGACGTCTGATGAGCGAGAAGCTCGGCAAGTGGACGTTCTGGCTGTTCTTTATCGGATTCAACGGGACGTTCTTGCCGATGCACTGGCTCGGATTGCTGGGCATGCCGCGCCGGGTGGCCGAATACGATCCGCAGTTCCAGTTCTGGAACGACGTGGCGTCCGGCTTCTCGTTCGTAATGACCGCAGCTCTCTTGCTATTCTTCATCAACGCGCTCTGGAGCATCAAGCACGGCAAGAAATCGGGACCGAATCCGTGGGGAGCGCGCACGCTCGAATGGCAGATCCCGTCACCGCCGCACTACTATAACTTCAAGCACATTCCATCCGTTTTCGGAACGCCCTACGACTTTGCGGAGCCACTGCCGTACCGCGGGCTCGAAGAAGAACTGACCGAATCGCCGCCGCACGTCGCGGTCGGCGCACATTAGGAGCTAGGAGACAACTGTGGCGGTTTCAGCCTTGAGTCATCCCGGCATCATCGACGGAGGCGAAGAGGTCGATCAGCTTTACGTCGAGACGCGCGATCTGCGCCTGACCGGCTTCTTGCTGTTCATGGTCAGCGACTTGGTGCTGTTCTCGTCGTTCATCTTCGCCTATCTGTATATGCGCAACAGCGGCCAGGGCTGGCCGGGTCCGGGCGGTCCAAAGTTGGATCTGGCGCTTGCTTCACTCAACTCGATCGTGTTGTTTGGTTCGGGTGCGACGATGCACTTCGCGCTCGAGAACTGGAAACACGGCAAATTCATTAAATTTGCGAACTGGCTGGTCGCGACGATCGTGCTTGGCCTGCTCTTCCTGAGCGGTCAGGGGATTGAATACGTCACGCTGTACACGCGCGACCATGCGTCGTGGTCGGGAAGCGGCATCTTCGGCGCGTCGTTCTTCACTCTGACGGGCATGCACGGGCTGCATGTCTTTGCCGGCGTAATCTACCTCACCGTACTATTGCTGCAATCGGTCCAGGGCAAGTATACGCGGCAAAAATATTTCGGCTTAACCGCCGGTACGCTGTATTGGCATTTCGTCGACGTCATCTGGGTCGTGCTGTTCTCGATCTTCTATCTGCTATAAGGACGCGATTTGTGGACAACTTACCTCACATCGAGAGAATCATCGCCGCCATCTTCGGAGTGGTCGTGTTCGTTACGGCCGCGGTTGCACTGAAGAACGATTGGCGATCGGTGGGTTTAGAGAACGCGGTTTTCAAGGGCATGCTCGGCCTTTTGGCACTCGGTGCCGCACTCGGATTTTTCGCCGCAATCGGCGTGGTAGGAAGGGCTTAGAGCATGTATGATCCTGTCGATGCCCGCGGCGTTCCTCAGAGCAAAGGCGTCCCGATGGCAGTCCGGATCGCCGCCGTGATCGGAATCGTGGTCATCTTCGCAATCGGAGCATTCGTTATTAAGATATCAGGCTACGGCCACGTCTGGCCCTCGAACCAATCTCTTCGCATCCCATTGTAATCGCGCGAACACCGAACTAATGCCGAGACGCGATGCCGATCGCGAGCGTGGGCAGTTCGTCGTCGGGCAAGATGCCGGTCGGTTTACCGTCGATGGCATGAATGCCGCCGTAGGCTGAAAATTCGACAAACGCCGCTAGGGTAAGCTCCGGGAGGCAGGCTTTACCGAAGCACTCCCACTCGCAAGCCAGGCCGCGATCCTCGAACAGCACCGCAACGTAGCCGGTGGACTCATCCTCCGAGCTAACATCCGGCCCGCGGTAGCGCACGTACCCGTCTACGCGATAGATCGGCTTGAATGTGTGCCAGTACGCTCGTATCGGCGCCACCATAACCGCGATAAGATACACCATGAATGCTAGAGCACCCAAGGCGAAGATCGGAGAGAGTACGATAAGCGAAGGCTCGACGTGCTGCGCGCGCCAAACGACACCCCAGGTGAGCAAACTGAAAAACAACGTCCCGGCCAGCGGTTCGATTGCGATTGCAGCGCGCCCGGTCAACCCTCTCCAAACCACTCGGCGTTCTTTTTCACTCCACGCGCGGCGTATCAGCAGTGCGCGCCGGTCGGACTGGCGGAACTTCATGCGACAGACTTCCGTCGCGCTCGGTCTGCTCCTGGGTGCGGTTGCCGTATCTCCGGTTGCCGTTTTAGCAGGCCAAGCGGCCGCCAAGCCAGACGTTTCCGAGTTGCAGATCGGCGATCTAGTTCCAAGTACGACACTTATCGATCAGAACGGCGCGCCGTTTTCGCTTGCCGGGTTTCGCGGCCAGCCTATCGTGCTGACGTTCGTCTATACCCGCTGCAAGGAGAGAGACGAATGTCCGCTGATCTCCGGCAAGTTTCATGAGTTGCAGAGCGCATTCGCGCACACCGACACGCATTTGGTCGAAGTCACGCTCGACCCAAGGTACGACCGCCCCGCAGCGCTGGCAAAGTACGCCCGCCAGTTCGATGCCAATCCAAAGCGCTGGACGTTCGGAACCGGCGATCCAAAAACTGTTTTTCGTTTCGACTCACAGTTCGGTGTCGATCCCTATCCTAGTAAAAAAGGCGACATCATCCACGGTCTCGATACCGCGGTCATCGACCGCAGCGGTGTGATTCGCAACGAGATGTACGACGCTCGCTGGTCACCCAAAACGATCATCGCCGAAGTCAACGCGCTCCCGCCTCGGAATCGGCGACCGTGGTTTATTCCCCTGATCATGCTCGTGATCGTCGCAAGTATGCTGTGCGGCTGGCTGTTTGCGCCTAGCCGGCTTCGGGGGCGGCGCGGTCGACGATAGCACGTAGAGCGATTCCGTTTGGTAAGGTGCCCAAAGCGTGTCCCCATTCGCCGTCTAGCCGCGAGCGAGAGAAGGCGTCGCTTGTTGCCATGGGTGCATGTTGCCTTAAGAGCGCAGCCTGCCAAAGGAGCGCCATCTGTTCGACGATGCGCCGCGCTCGAGGCTGCTGATCGGCAACGTCACGCATCTCAGTTTGAAGCCGGAGCGTCGCAGCCGCGATAAGCGGATCGTCCTGCGCGGGGGTAATTTCGCTGAAGAAGGCTTCCACGGCGTCGGGTTGCTTAGCGAGGATGCGCAGCACATCAAGTGCGTTGATGTTGCCGGAGCCTTCCCAAATGGAATTGAGGGGCGATTCGCGATAGAGCCGCGGCATGATCGATTCCTCGACATACCCGTTCCCGCCGAGCGACTCCAGCGCTTCGTTCACCACGCCCGGTGCGCGTTTGCAGACCCAATATTTCCCGACTGCAGTCCCCAAACGCTTAAGCGCGGCCTCGTGCGGATCGGTTGGCGCTCGATCGGCGGCGCCGGATAAACGCATCAAGAGCAGAGTCGCGGCTTCGGACTCAAGCGCAAGGTCGGCAAGCACATTCTGCATCAGAGGCTGAGCGCGGAGTGCCTTCCCAAATGCATGGCGATAGGTACAATGATGGATTGCCTGCGCAACTGCTTGACGCATCAAGGCAGCAGAGCCGTTGATACAATCGAGCCGCGTATAATTCACCATTTCGACGATCGTCTGAACGCCCCGCCCCGGTTCACCGACCAGTAGCGCATAGGTGTCCTCGAACTCGACTTCGCAAGAGGCATTAGAGCGATTGCCGAGTTTATCTTTGAGCCGCTGAATCAGAAAGACGTTGCGCGTACCATCCGGTAGAACGCGCGGCATGAAGAAACACGTCAGGCCGGCGTCGGTCTGCGCCAGCGTTAAAAACGCGTCGCTCATCGGCGCCGAGCAGAACCATTTGTGTCCGGTAATCCGGTATATCTCGCCTTCCGAACTGGACTGATCGAAGGTTGCGCGACTCTGATTGGCACGAACATCCGACCCGCCTTGCTTTTCGGTCATCGCCATTCCACAGAGCGCGCTGGCTTTTTCCGTAACCGGCGCAAGTTGAGGATCGTACGACCTGGCGGCCAGTTTCGGCTCCCAAATCGCGGCCAATTTTGGTTGCGTTTGTAAGGCTGGAACCGCGGAATAGGTCATCGAGATTGGACAACCATGCCCGGCTTCAACCTGCGCCCAAAGAAAGAACCCGGCAGCCCGCGCAACGTGCGCCCCGGCTCGCGGAGATTGCCATGGAGACGCGTGCAATCCAAAGCGCGTGGCATTCTTAAGCAGGCGGTGCCAGCTCGAGTGAAAGCCGATCTCATCGATCCGTTTGCCGAACCGGTCATGCGTTTTAAGTTTGGGCGGGTTCTCGTTTGCCTCGAATCCCCAAGCGATCGTCTCGGGTGCCCCGGCCAGCAAGCCGATTTCGTTGAGCGTTCCAAGTTGCG
>JBDTCU010000173.1:0-4062 GCA_039923415.1 Vulcanimicrobiaceae bacterium | reverse complement strand
GCGCAAGCGACAGGTCTTCTTCCGATGCGAGCTCGTCCTTATTTACCGGAGCCGACCCGTCGCTGTAGAGATAGTGATCGGCACCGCGCAGACTGGGCGCGCCTCCGAGCGAACTTTCGATGAAGTAGGCTCCGCGTGTCGGAATCTGCACAAAGAGCTCATACCTGCCGCCCGCTAAACGCGAATACGCAACTTGCGAAATATTCGGCAGCGGCGTGCGCTGGTTGATGACGGTTGTTCCCAAGCCGATCCAAAAACGCGATCTGCGATCGATTGCTACCCGCACCGTTCCGTTGAAGATGCCGAGCGCCGGGGTGGCTGCTCCGTAATATGCCGAAGCGCGCTGCTGCGGCGATCCGATGACCGGAATGCCCTCGGCGTGAATCCCAATGCGTTCACCGGTCAGGCTGAACTGCAGCAGCGCGCCGCCGGCGATTCCGTATTGATCGCCCGCGATATCGCGATGAACTCCGGTAAGCGCCAAAGCCTGAACGCCTACATAGGAACGCGCCGCATGCGCAGGTGGCGCATCCTTTGCGAATGCGCCACCTGAACCCAGGAGACAGAGTAGCGAAATCAGCGCCCCGGCATAAAGCAGCCGCACTCTATTGTTTGGTAGCGTTGATGAGCACTATTCCACGCGAGTTGCTGTGCTGAAAATCTTCGAGCGAGCCGAGAGTGGCACCGATCGGACTGTCGGGCTGGGTCGCCTCCGTGATTGAAAATCCGGTTTGCGCTTTCACCTTGCCGTCAATCGCCGCTTTCATCGGACCCGGCAGCATCTTGTACTGCGAAATCATCGCAAGCACCGTACCGAGCTTTTTGTTCACCTCGGCAGGATCAAGCGCAACCACCAAAAGCCCGACATGCTTCCCGTTGTCGGTCTTTTGAAAAGCATTGAAGTCGACTCCGATTTTCTTGGCCTGCTCGCGCGCCGTGGCGATATTTCCGGTAGTTACTTTGGTATAGCCGGCCGGCGGAGTCGTATCGAAGGCGTCGACCCATTTGCTCAGATCGGCGAACGAGGCGGCGGTGGAAGCGATCACTTCGTGGCCGGCATAGTTACCGTTGCCTTGCGAGAGCACTGAGGTTCCCTTACCGCCGCCGGTCGTGTTAACCGCTTGCGTGAAATCTTTGGCAGCCAACACTTTGCTGCCGGAATACAGCCGAAAATCAATTGGGTTGGCGATCGGTGCTGCAGACGAAGCCGCTTGCCCCGCAACCGTCCCGGTTTCGTTACCCGCGGACTGCGAGGCAGTGTGCGAAGAGCAGGCCGCAAGCAGCGCCGCGGCCGCGAGCGCCGCAGCTGAAAGAAGTTTTTTCATAGGCGGGCGTTTCGAGGATAACGCTCGCGGGTCCCGTAAGCCTTGGAGATGCACTCGACACAACGGAACGCCGGGCTCCAACTGGTCCTTAGCGCCCCTTGCGGCTCGGCGACACGCATGCTTTCAACCGTAAAGGTGCTGCCGTAGTGGAGCGACTTTCGTACGGATCGTACCTTCACGTCGACGAGTTGTTGCAGTTACAGCATCCGCTGAACCAGCCGGCTCATCACGATGAGATGCTGTTCATCATCATCCATCAGGTGTACGAACTTTGGTTTAAGCAAATCTTACACGAACTCGACGAGGCGATGCGCGCGCTGGGCGGCGACGACCTGCTGCGATTCTCTAGACGTTTCAAACGGATCGACACGATTCAGCGATTGATCGAGCAGCAAGTCGATGTTCTCGAAACCATGACGCCGCTTGAATTCAATGAATTTCGCGACAACCTCAATCCGGCCAGCGGTTTTCAATCGATTCAATTCCGCGAGATCGAATTTCTGAGCGGGCTCAAGCACACCGATCATCTTCAATATATCGAGATGACGCCGGAGACCCGCGCGCGTTTAGAACGGCGGCTGAGCGAGCCGTCGCTGGTTGACGTTGTGAAGGGGCTGCTCGCCCGCCGGGGGTTTGCGGGTGATTCGCACGATGAATTGCTCGAAACCTATCGCGTCATCTACATGCATCCCGATCGCAACTACGATCTCTATATGCTCCTTGAAGAATTGATCGAATTCGACGAGCGGCTGTTGCTTTGGCGTGGACGCCACGTCCGCATGGTCGAACGGATGATCGGTTTCAAAATGGGAACCGGCGGGAGTTTGGGCGTTGGATATTTGAACACGACCCTCGAAAAGAAAATCTTCCCGGAACTTTGGGAAGTTCGCACTCATCTCGGCAAAGGCACGTACGGATAAATGCAAACGGTAACGACGACCGCGGTCTTGCGCGATCGATTCGCGACACTCGAGAGCTCCACATACCTGGTCAGCCATTCGATGGGCGCGGCACCCCGGGCCGCCAAAAACGCTTTAATGCAGTATTGGGATACCTGGGCGCAGGACGGTCCCGAAGCCTGGGAGCGTTGGCTGCCCCAGATCGGCGAGATCGCCGACAACCTCGGGAGCATCTTCGGCGCGCCCGGCGGCAGCGTCTTTCTGGGGCCGAACGTTTCGGCGCTGCAAGCCGCGCTCGCCAGTTCGCTGAAGCTCGATAGTTCACGCAATGAAGTGGTGTACGAGGCCTTGCAGTTTCCATCTCTGACCTATGTGTGGACCGAGTATCAGCGGTATGGAGCGCAGATTAGAATCGTCCCATCGGATGACGGCCGCACGATTCCAACCGAACGGATCATTGCCGCAATCACCGAGAAAACGGCGATCGCGGTGCTTTCACATGCCTATTACGTCTCGGGTGCACTCTGCGATGTACGCGCGATTCAGCAGCATTGCCGCAACGTCGGCGCGCTGCTATGCGTGGACGCCTACCAAACCACCGGCGTCTATCCGTACGATGTGATCGAGTGGGATCTCGATATCGTTACCGGCGGCAGCCACAAATGGCTCTGCGGCGGTCCCGGCTGCGGCTGGATCTACGTAAAGCCGTCACTGCGCGAACGGTTTGAGCCGGCTGTGACCGGCTGGATGGCGCACGCCCGGCCGTTCAAATTCGAACCGGCTCCGATGACGTGGTCATCAACGATGTATCGCTGGGGCACCGGTACACCGACGATCCCCGGCTACGTGGTTGCCAAACCAGGCCACGATCTCATCAAAGAAGTCGGAGTTAAGAACATCCGCGCGCACAACGTCCGTCTGACGACGAAGATTGCCGAGATGGCCCTGGACCGCGAGTTAACGGTGAACACGCCGCTCGATCCGAGCAAGCGCACCGGCTGGATCGCGATCGAGTTTCCCAACTCGGAAGTTGCCTATAAACGGCTCATCGAACAACGCGTCTTCGTCGATTATCGTCCGGGCTGCGGTATTCGAGTCAGTCCGCACTTTTACACGACCGACGACGATATCGACGCGTTTTTCCAAGCGCTTAAACCATGAGATAACCGAATGGCCGCCATGTCCATGATCGTCGACCATCGCAACGTAGGCGCCGCATTCCGGCGCCTTTCCTTTCCGATTGCGATTTCGATGCTCGGGGATCAATTGCTGGGGATCGTCGACACGATCGCCATCGGCAGCATCGGCACGGTTGCGCTCGCCGGCGTCACCGGCGCCAGCGCCGTCTTCATCACCGTCATCTTTGCAGTCTTCGGTTTCAGCAGCGGCGTTTCGATCATCGCGGCTCAACGGATCGGTGCTCACGACCTGGACGGTTTCGCGCGCACGGTGCGAGCCGGCTTCATCATTCCGATGTTCGCCGCTATCGTGAGCGCTGGCTTAAGCGTCGTTCTGGCAGAACCGGTGATCGGCGCAATGGTCGGCAAGCTCCCCTCGGCTCATGCCAGTGGACTCTATCTCACCCTGCGCTGTTTTTCGTTGATACCGATCGTCATCACCGGAACGCTCATCGTCGGTTTGGGGGCGGCCGGGAATCGAACCTTTGCGATCTACGTGCTCGCGATCATCAACATCGTGCATATTCCGTTACTGCTGGTGCTGGCGCTCGGCTTTGGCACCCATCATCCGCTCGGGATCGTCGGGGCCGGAATATCGTCGCTGATCTCGGAGAGTATCGCGGCGGTGTACGCGATCGTCTACACCTTGCGCCGTCCGAT
>JBDTCU010000172.1:0-3138 GCA_039923415.1 Vulcanimicrobiaceae bacterium | reverse complement strand
GGCATCGAACGGTACAACACCGGGCGTAGGGAGCGTCTTCGAAAGGATAGCGCCGGGAACCACGCCGATGAGAATAGCAAGCAACGCATAAATTCCAGCCGCGCTGAACACGAGTACGCCGACGTTGTCCATGCCGCGGCGTTTCATGCGCGTACGCCTTCCGGCTGCAGCGCGGCGGACGGTTTTTTCGGAGCCGGTGCAATCGTCATCTGCCAAACGTTGTAGGCAAAGACCACGTGTGCGAGCAGCATCATCGTCCCCGAGATGGCACGACCGCTCCAGTAGGGGGCGGCCGCCTCTACGGACGCGATGAACGGATCGCCGTTCGCCCACGTTATTCCTTGGACCGTACCGGCGATCAACAGGACGATCACGTAGATCGTGACGCCCAAGAATGCCAACCAGAAATGCAGGCCGACGAGCAAGGGCGACGGACGTTTACCGGTCGCTAACGGGAGGAGCCCGTAAATGCCGCCCCACGCGATGAAGGTGATAAAGCCGTACATCGTGAGGTGCGAGTGTCCGACGGTGAAGTTCGTGAGGTGCCAAATGGCTTGCAGGCTCCGCATTGCCTCGATCGTCCCCTGCGTAGAGCCGAGAAAATAGTACAGAATGCCGACGAAGAAAAACGGCAACGCGTACGACCGGCGCACGATCGCCCAGCGTCCGTGCATCGTGAGCCAGAAGTTCCCGCTCCCGGCCCAGACGGGCACGAGCATCCCGACACTGAACACGATCGCAAGCGTCTGGAACCACCACGGCAACGGCGAGAACTCGTAATGGTGCGCGCCGATGATCGGATAGAAGAGCAGATTCGTCCAGAAACCGAGCACGCCGAGCGCGTAGGAATAGATCGGGCGATTCAGGAGCTTCGGAAGCGCGTAATACGTCACGCCGAGCGCGAGAAATGTGAACCACATGCCGACCGCGTTGTGCACGTAGAAGCCTTGAACGGCGACCTGTCCCAAGCCATATTGGTAGACCGGGATCGCTGCCGTAATACCAAGGATGGTCGTGAAGATGAAGCCGCCGATCGTGTACCAGTTCGCGATGTAGATCTCACGCTCGGAGCGTGCCATGACCGTAGCAGTGACGACGACCCCGCTCAGCACCACCGCGAGCAAAAAGAACGCATCGACCCACCACACCCACTCACGATACTCTTGGCTGCCGTTGCTGATGCCGAGGTCGAGCGTGATCGTGCCGAGCACGGCCGCGATGTTGTACGCGCAGAGTGCCACCCACGCCAGGCGTCGCTGCTGCAACACAACGCCCGACGAGCGCGCCGCGACGTAGAACGCTAAACCCGTAAGCGCAATGGAGGCCCAACCGTAAAACGTGCCGTTCGTATGAATTGCGCGCAATCGTCCGAACGAAAGGTATGAGTCGGTCGCGAGATCGGGGTAGGTGAACTTGAAGCTCAAGAGCAGCCCGACCGCGGTCGCTATCAGCAGCCAAATTGTCGCGGCGATCGTAAAGGCACTGAAGATCGCCATACCCTCGCGCGAGGAAACGTCGTCAGCCGTTGTCGGTGTGCGGATGTTTCCGTCGATGGTCGCCGTCATCGCCTATCCAACCCTGCGGAGAACTGTGAGGAGAACGATCCCCACCCGGTGTTTCGGCCAAACCGCCTGCCTCGCTTTATGACTGAGCAACGGCCCCGTCAGGCTGAAACCTGGAGCACCGCGTCGCACGAACCATTGGAGCGCCAGCGCCCGGGACGCAGCAAGCGCGCCCTCGCTCGAAACGGACTAAACGACACGATGATGCAAGTCAACGCTCTTACCGCTCGCTGATGATACGCTGCCAGGAGTTCGCGCAGCCGCTGCGGCGAGGCGCCCATCGAAGAAACGAGCGCCTATATTCTATGTCCCGCGTCATAACCGAAGCATTTTCGCTTCTCCGGCTTGCGGCCGCTCGCTACGCGTGATGCCGCGGACGATTCCCATTGCCCATGTCGGCGAAGGAGCGCTCGGCCGGACGCGCCGGAGCGATCGCTGGTGGATTTCCCCGATCAGCGTCGCACTCGGTCTGGGCATTTTCGTCGTATATTCGACGTGGGCCGCACTTGCCGGCGATAATTATAGCTCGGGGCCATATCTCTCGCCGTTCTATTCCCCGCTCATCCGTATCCCGGGCACGACGATTTCGCCCGCGCTGCTCGTTCTTTGGGCGCCGCTCGGGTTTCGGTTAAGTTGCTACTATTATCGCAAAGCCTATTACCGCGCGTTCTTTCTGAGCCCGCCGGCCTGTGCGGTGAGCGAAGCCGTACGCCCGTATCGCGGCGAAGCCGGCATCCTGCGTTGGCTGCCCATGCTGCATCGCTGGTTTCTGTACGCATCGATTCTGGTTTTGGCGGTGCTGTGGTGGGATGCGGCGCTGGCGTTTGATTTCGACGGACGCTTCGGCATCGGGCTGGGAAGCATCGTCTTGCTCCTGAACGCTGCCTTTCTGACATTCTTTACGTTCGGATGCCACGCGCTTCGTAGCCTCGTCGGCGGAAACCAGCGCTGCTTCGACTGTTCCGCACTCGGTGCCGCGCGCTATCGCGGCTGGCGCATCGTGAGCGCCTTGACGGGAAAACATCCGCTGTGGGCCTGGATCAGCCTCTACAGCGTCGGGATCGCCGACCTGTACGTGCGCCTCCTCGCGATGGGCCTCATCGGCGACCCGAGACTGCTGTTCTGATGGCCTCGAAACACTACGAAACGGATGTTTTGATTATCGGGGCCGGCGGCGCGGGGCTCCGAGCAGCGATCGCCACGCGCGATGAAGGCGCGCGCGTACTAGTCGTCTGTAAGTCGTTATTGGGCAAGGCCCACACCGTGATGGCCGAAGGCGGCATTGCGGCCGCGGTGACGAGCACGAACCATCAAGATAGTTGGGAGGTGCATTTTCGCGACACCATGCTCGGCGGAAAATTTCTCAACAATTGGCGTGCCGCCGAGATCCATGCCAAAGAAGCGCCGCAAGAAGTGCTCCAACTCGAGCGCTGGGGCGCCTTGTTCGATCGTACGGATGATGGTTATATGATGCAACGCATCTTCGGCGGTCATACCTATCCCCGGCTCGTCCACGTCGGCGACCGAACCGGACTCGAACTGATCCGTACGTTGCAAGATACCGCCGTCGCTCGCA
>JBDTCU010000171.1:0-8266 GCA_039923415.1 Vulcanimicrobiaceae bacterium | reverse complement strand
GGGATCATGATTGTGCAGCGAGACGTTGAAGGCGGAGTTCGGGCCAAACGTCGTGTCATCGACACTGACACCGGCAAGCTTGTCCAGCGCGCTCTTGAGAGATGCCGAGACTCTGCGCTCGGGACTGCCTTCACCGATGTTGGTGGTCGTGATCGAAACGCTTCCGCGAGCCTTCACGCTTGCGATGACTCTCAAGGATGACTCGAGTGCGACGGCAATTTTCACCGCCGCGCCTTCGGCAACTTCGAACTCTGGGACGGCGCTTCGTTTATAATCGCCGCGCTCCACCGCGATCCGATAGACGCCCGGCGCGATCTCCGGAAATTGCAGCATGCCTTGAGCGTTCGTGAGTGAGGTTTGCGGCGTATCGCCGCCTAATAAGAAGATCTCAGCATTATCGAGCGGCTGGCGGGTAGCCGCATCGGTCACGATTACGACAATGCTGCCGTTGGCTCGCTCCTGGGCGGCGAGGGCGCTTGGAAGGAGCAGCCAAAGCGCGAGTACCAGAGCGAGCTGCTTCGTCACAGGAGGACTCCTCTTCGCGATGGTGATTGCGTGCTTCCTTTAGCGCAGGCCGAGCCTCCCGCAAGGACCGGGACCACAGGCCTCGAACCTGCGACCCGGGCCGAAACAATGCGCATTCCTTGCGCGTTACATCTGCTGACTAGCAGCGGTCCGTTTTCAAGGAAAGATTTTTCGATGACCTCTAGCCTTCGGCGTGCGCAGCGTGCGTTTGCCCGGTGCGCAGGTTTCGTCCTCGCACTTATCTGTGTCCTCACGTCACTCGCTCCGCTGCCGGCCGTATCGGCTAGCGCGCCGACGATTGTTTCAGTCGACGTTTCGGGCAATGTGCACGTTCCGACCGATAAAATTCTGGCGGTCGTTAAAGCCAAGCCGGGAGACCCTTACGATCCTAAAATCGTGCAGGTCGATCTGCAGAGCATCTTCGCGCTGGGGTATTTCTCCGACCAGGTCCCGCCCCTGATCCGGCAGCGCCCGGGCGGCATCGCGATCACCTATCGCGTCATCGAAAATCCGGTCATCACCAAGATCGTATTTGCCGGGAATACCCATGTCCCGAACGACACCCTCCTGGCGCTGATGGACACCTCAGTCGGGCAAGTGCTCAATACCGACACCTTCAAACAAGACGTCTTGAAGATCAATTCATATTACGACCGAATCGGCTATGGCGGGCAGCTCCCGACCCACGTTAAAGATTTGAACATCGAGCCCAAGTCCGGGGTCCTGACGCTCCAGATTCAGGAAGGGTTGACGGTCAACAACGTCATCATCGGCGGCGACCCGATTCTGCCACGGAGCGTGATCCTACCGGTACTCACGATTAAGAAAGGAGTACCGTACTCAGACGAGCTGCGTGACAAAGATTTCGCGGCCGTCCAAAAGCTCTATGAGAAATACGATCTAGTGCTTGGTGACGCCGAGGGCGGCATCGATCCCGGTTCGATCGATCTCAAAACCGGTACCGCCGATGTGAAGTACAATCTCTATGTCGCGAAAGTCTGTGTGGTCGAAATCACCGGCAACACGAAAACCAAAGACGAAGTCATTCGCCGCGAACTGTTGTTGAAGCCCGGCTCGATCATCACCAAGAGCGGGATTCAGCGCGACAACGAGCGGCTCAAGAACACCGGGTTCTTTTCGAAGGTAGACGTCACTCCGAAGGCCTGTCCTGGATCCAAGAACCCTGCGCTCGTGACCTTGGATTGGAGTGTCACCGAGCAGCGCACCGGCCAAGCCCAAGTCGGCGCGGGATATTCCGGCGGAATTACCGGTCAGGGTCTCTACGGCACGCTGGGGTTTTCGGATAACAACCTTAACGGTACCGGCAACGGCGCATCGATCAGCTTCGAGCGCGGTCAGCGTAACTACACGACCCAGCTCTCGGTCACGGTTCCGTACGTCGGAAAAACCAAGAGATCGCAGAAGTACAGCTTCGGCGCAACCCTGTTCTCGAACGGTTCGAATTACTTCTATCCGGTCTATCCGGTCGGCAGCAACTTCACACCAGTCGCCTCACTTTCGATCCCGGTGACCCTCTTTCCGAACCAGGCTGTGAACCCGATCGGCGGCGTCATCTCCACCAGCAGCGCCAAGTCGCAGGGCGTTTCCGCAAACGTCGGCCGTCGTCTGGGCTACTATTCGACTGCCAGCTTGGGCGTTTCGGTCGAGCGGATCACCAACAGCACCACCGTTCCGTCGCCCTATTTTTTCCAGGGCGTGCAGCCCAACATTATCGCGGGTCCGACACCCAGTCCGCTCTCGGGTCAGAATAACAACAACGGCAGCTTCGGCATCAACGCGACCTCGATCGCGAATATCAATACCGGCATTCCATACAAACTCAACTCGATGATCCTTGGGCTTGCAACCGACACGCGCGACGACGTCTTCAACCCGCGCCGCGGCGTTCATGGTTCGATTCAAGTCCAACTCAGCGACCCATCGATCGGCTCCGATTTCAGCTACTCGCAAACCACCCTCGACGTCGCGAAGTTCTTCCCGCTCCTCAAATCCGCCACTCTGGGACTTCATGGGAAAATTGCAACTACGACCGGTACGATTCCCTTCAGTTCGGTCTACACGTTCTCGGATCAAGATCTGCGCGGCTACCAGAGTGTGTTCTACGGCACCGACATCGGTCTCGGGCAGATTGAACTGCGTCAGCCGGTGACAGCGGATGGACGGTTTGCCGTCGCATTGTTCGTAGATCAGGGGGCTTACCGGGTGCGCGGCGCTCAGCCGATCGTCGATCCGTTTACCAATCGGATCATCAGCTATCCCGATCGGTTTACTCTCCGAGGGGACTACGGATTCGGTTTCCGCTTCGACGTCCCGCAGTTAGGGTTGCATACCATCCGAATCGATTTTGCAAAAGGCAGTCAAGGCTTCCACACCAGCTTCGGCATTGGACAGAGCTTCTAAAGCATGATGACCATTACTCATAAATATCTTTTTATCGCCATACTCGCACTGGGCGCGTTTGTAGCGGCGCCGATGGCGCTGGCGGCAGATCTCACCGATATCGGGTACATCGATCAGGCTGCGGTGGGAAATCTGCCCGATTTCCAGCGCGCTAATGCCCAGCTCGGCCAGTATAAGAGCGGGCTCGATCGCCAGTTCGCGGCGCGCATGAAGAGCGCCCATTCGCAGGCCGATCAACAGAGAGTCATCTCCGAATTCCAAGGGAAACTCGCCGACCGGCAACGAGCGGTGCTGGGGCCGCTGTTAGCCCGGGCGCAGACCGCGATCGCATCGGTCAGCTCGAGCAAGAATCTCTCGGTCATCGTCGATAAGCGAATCGTGATTTTCGGCGGTCAAAACATTACCAAAGACGTGACCGATCTGCTCCAGAGCCCCGGAGCGATCGTTCCGCCGGTCAGCACTCCGGCTCCCTCGGAAGTTGGGTACGTCGATCAGACCCAGATCGATCAGCTTCCTAAGCTGAAAGCCGCCAGCGATGCCTTCGCGACGTTCGTCAACGATCAACGGACTGCGGCTCAGCAGAAGATGGCGAAGGCGAAAAATGATGCCGAACGGTCGCAGATACTCAAGGATTATCAAACGGCGCGCGACGCGAAGCAGAAGAGCGACGTTCAGCCGCTGGTCGATGAGATGCACAACGCGATGGCCGACATCGCGAAGAAAAAGAATCTGATCTTGGTAATCGATCGCGGCGATCTTATCTACGGCGGAACGGACATCACCACCGATGTCCAAAATGCGCTCAAGTAAATTTGCAGCGTGGGCGGCAGCGGGCTCGATCGCGCTGCTGGCCGGATGCAATCACGCCGTCGACGTTAACTCCCCGCAAGTTCGTGGGATCGGTTACGTGCATCTCGATGACGTCGTGAAGGTTCATCCGCTCTATCCTCAGTTGAGCCAGATCGATTCGACGGTCGCGGCGATCGATTTGCAATCGCTCGGGCCGGCCGTCCCCCAAACCGGTCAGCAGATCTCCCAGGAAACCAGCCAGCTGAACGTTGAGTTGAAAGCCGCCCAGGACCGCACCAACCGGATTTTGGCGCAAAAGCAACTGGAGTATCAGCAGCGCGAACAAGCCGCGATAGCGGCCGCAATCGCGGCCAGCGGGGAGAGCGGCGGCGGCTCGGCCGCGAGCGCGATGCAAAGCGTCAGCGCGCAACAGGCTCAAACGGTATCGGCGCAAGCCAATGGCGACTTTGCGACCTATCAGCAAAGTGTCATCGCGCAGAACAACGCGGCTCTGAAGGCGATCAGCAAGGCCCTGTTCGATCGCGCCAACGCTCGGTACGCTCAGAAGCTCAATCAGCTCAATCAAAGCGAGTCGCAATTGGCGCTCGAGCTTTCTACGGCCGATGCGTCCCAGCGCCTGAGCATTCGAACCAAGCTGTCGAACTTGGCGATGGACGACGCGACCAGAAAATCGTACAAGGATCAACTGGCAACCCTGAATCGTCGTGAATCCGACGCGGTTGCCGCTGCGCGCAATCGAGATCAGGCCGAGCTGGCGACATTTCAAACCCAACTGCGCGTTCAAACTCAGAATGAAGTCAACGCTCAGGCGGCTAAGATTAACTCCCAAACCCAGGCTAAAATTGCGTTACGACACAGCACCGTAAGTTCGCAGGTTACCTCGGCGCTGCGAGGGCTCGGGCCGGCGCCGTCCGGCGGAGGGTATTCTGCCTCAACCAAAGCTAAGATCGCGCAGCTCGATAAGCAATTCAAATCGGAGTTTCAAGCGGATGCGCAAAAGAGTATCGCGGAATACCAACAGACCAAGAGCGATCTGGACCAGCGTTTCGCTCAGCTCCACGGGATCGACTCGGCCGCAACCGGAAGCGCCGCCAAACAACTTGCCAAGCTGCAGGCGCAGCGTCAGCAGCTCTATGGACAAATCGTCGCGCAGATTCAGCGCGAAGCCAATACGATCGCCGCACAGCGCGGCCTCAAAGTAGTTTTCGTGAATGTCGTCGTCGCCGTCGGCGGGGTCGATCTTACACCGGAAGTTGAAAAGGACGTCGAGAGTTTACACGAGTGAAAAACAGTAGCATCGTTCTAACCCTGATCGTCGCAGCAGGTTTGCTCGGCGGCTGTTCTGCGCCCAGGAGTCCGATCGCGGTCGTCGATGTGGAGCGGCTCTCGCAAAATTGGCCGAAGTACATCAACGTCAGCAATCAGCTGGCGGCCGATCAAGCCGCGATTACGCAGAGTCGGCAGCCGGCCGGCCAAAAGAGGCGCGCCGAGCTGGACCTGCAGAAGAAGTACGCCGGGATTCAAAGTTCGCTGGCAGATGAAATCAAGAGCGCTGCGACTTCGGTCGCGGGTACGGGCGATTTCAAGCTGGTCGTTACCAAAGCGTCGATCGGTTACGGCGGCACCGACATCACCCCCGAAGTAGAAAAGATCATGCACATCACGGAGCGGGCGACGCCCTCACCGTAACGTAGTGCTAGGAACGCTGGCCGAGCTCGCTCAGCGGGTCAACGGCCGGGTCATCGGTGATGATGCGGTCGTGATTGGGCGCATCAGCGCGATCGATGAAGCCGGCGCCGATGCGCTAACCTTCGCGACCGGCGAACGCTACTTTGCGGCGGCGATCGCCAGCGGCGCAGCCGCAATTATCGTCGATGAGGCGTTGGTTGCCATCCAGGGCCTGCGCGTGTCGAAGCCGTTGCTGGCGGTACCGTCGGCTAGGGTTGCGCTCGCGCAATTGCTGCAGAGTTTTAAGCCGGCCCGGCCTCGGGGGCCGTTTCGTCATTCGAGCGCGATTATCGATCCGACCGCGAGTATCGCGGCCGATGCTTATATCGGCGCATTGTGTTATGTCGGTCCCGACAGCAGCATCGGCACGGGTTGCGTGCTGGGGGCAGGTGCCCATCTCGGCGCGCAATCACAACTAGGTGCGGACTGCCTGCTCTATCCCCGCGCAACCGTTTTAGATCGCTGCAAAGTCGGCGATCGTGTGATCCTGCATCCGGGTGCCGTGATCGGCAGCGATGGTTTCGGGTACGTCTTTCTCGACGATCATTTTGAATCTATCCCGCAAATCGGTGATGTCGTCCTCGATGACGATGTCGAGATCGGAGCGAATACGTGCGTGGATCGGGCCCAGACCGGCAGCACTCGAATCGGGCGCGGCAGCAAGATCGATAATCTCTGCCAAATCGGCCACAATTGCCGGATTGGCGAGCACAGCGCATTCGCGGCTCAAACCGGCTTAGCCGGCAGCACCATTGTGGGCAGCTATACCCAGGTTGGCGGCCAATCCGGTTTTAAAGGCCATATCACCATCGGTTCGAGAGTCAAAATCGCGGCAGGCAGCGCCGTGTGGGGAGACGTCCCCGACGATGAGTTCGTCAGCGGCCGTCCGGCGCGTCCGCACCGGGACGAGTTGAAGCGGGAGGTCATGGTTCGTAACCTACCTAAGCTGGTTGCTCGTGTGGATGCTTTGGAAGCTTCAGCGACTGAGCGCAATCCGGCGCGCGGCAGCAGCTAGCGCGGCGCGCAACACGCGTGTAGGAGAATCCACATGAGCCGGCTGCAGTATCAATCGACGCTGCGCGACCCATTCGCGTTCGAAGGCGCCGGGCTGCATAGCGGTACGCCCTGCCGGGTTGACGTCTTGCCGGCACCCGCCGATTCAGGACTGCGCTTCACGCTCGACGGCCGGGTCAGCTTTCCCGCGACCGCGGAATATGTTATCGAAACCGCCCGCGCCACGGTGCTCGGGGCCCAGGGCCTTAGCGTTTCGACGGTCGAGCATCTGCTGGCAGCACTGTTTGGTTCCGGCATATCCAACGCCCAGATCAATGTAAGCGGACCGGAGATTCCAGTTGCCGACGGCAGCGCGAAAGCGTTCGCCGAGGCGATCGCGCAAGTCGGCATGGTTACCCAACCGGAACTGCGTGCGCGTCATCTGCTGAACAGTCCAACCTTCGTGCGAGACGGCGATCGCAGCGTCATCGCGCTGCCGGCCGCGACCTTTCGCGTGAAGTTCTTGGCGGATTTTCCCGCACCGGTCGGCACCCAGTACTTTGACTCGGAGATTACCCCCCAGATATTTCTGGACGAGATCTGTGCCGCGCGCACCTTCGGGTATCTGCACGAGGTCGAATCGCTTCGTAAACGAGGATTGGCTCAAGGCGGGAGTCTCGAGAACGCAATCGTATTTGCACCCGACGGGCCGATGCAGCCGCTACGTTGGCCAAACGAAGTCGTGCGACACAAAGTTCTCGATCTGCTGGGTGATTTCGCACTGCTAGGTGCGTGGCCGCAGTTTGAACTGGTCGCGATTAAGAGCGGGCACAGATTACACTGCATCGCAACCAACGAGTTGCGCCGCCAGCTTGCGATTAAACTTCCTGCCGCGAAAGTACAATAATTTTGGCACAGCTCGATATCCGTCAGATCATGGAAATCTTACCGCACCGCTATCCGATCTTGCTGATCGATCGAATCACCGAGCTGGTGCCAGGCGTCCGTGCGGTCGGATACAAGAACGTCACCAATAATGAGCCGGTCTTTACCGGGCACTTCCCGGGTAATCCGCTGCTGCCGGGCGTTTATATGATAGAAGCGCTTGCGCAGCTCGGGGGCACCGTCGTGCTCGAGCCGGGCGAGTTCTCGCGCAAAACGCCGTACCTTGCCGGTATCGACAAAGTGAAGTTTCGCCGCCCGGTCGTACCGGGGGATAAACTCATTATGGAGACCACCCTGCTCAAAGCCAAGCGTAACATCGGTTGGATCAGTGCGATTGCCAAAGTCGACGATCAACTGGTCTGCTCGGGCGAACTGATGTTTTCAATCGCGACCGATCCGCGCCTGTTCGGGTATGACGCCACGGTCTTGCATGTTTGAAATGTTCGCGGCGTGATCCATCCCAGTGCTATCGTGCATCCGAGCGCGAATTTGGATCGAGGGGTCGAAATCGGCCCCTATTGCTTGGTCGGCGAACACGTCAAAATCGGGCGGGGTACGGTACTCCAAGCCCACGTGGTGGTGAACGGCTGGACCACGATCGGCGAAGATTGTCAGATATTCCCGTTCGCCACGATCGGTAGTTCATCGCAAGATCGCAAGTACGAAGGCGAACGGGCGTTCACCGCAATCGGTAATCGGACGACCGTTCGCGAATACGTTTCAATTCAGCGAGCTACCGGTGTCGATGAGGTCACCTCGATCGGCGATGATTGTCTGTTGCTGGCCTACGTGCATATCGCGCACAATTGCCGGCTCGGTAATGGGGTCACGATGAGCAATCTCG
>JBDTCU010000170.1:0-3402 GCA_039923415.1 Vulcanimicrobiaceae bacterium | reverse complement strand
GGGTTGGGCTGCGACTCTCTCAGCGCGACGATGTGTTATGATCGATCGGTTAAAGGAGAAGAGCCCAAGCGCGCTGCGCCGGCACCTCACCGGCATCAAAGAGATTCATGAGATCGCATAGCGCCAGGTCCACGTTCATCTGCTGGCGCGAAACGGCGGCTCTGCGCGAAATCGTAGGCGTCGACTCGCTGGTCGCAGCTCGGTACGAGCCGCTGATCCGCCAGACGACGCCGGCCTGCGGTTTGGACTTGACCTTTGTGCGAGATGGGCGCGTCGCCGTCATTCCATTTATTACGGTCGATGCGGCAATGCTTATCGAGCGCGAACTCGAACCGCTGGTTTGGCCTAAGGCGGTAGCCGACGTCCTCAGTGACGCGATCATCGACCCGATTACCGAAGCGGTTTTACCGTGGATAGAATCGCTAACGCTCTCACGTGCGGTTAGCAGCGAACTGCTTCGAATGTTTGGCGATGCCGCTTCAATCTCGATCTTTGAGTCGGCACGTCGTCTCGGATTATTAGGTGCGGCACCGTATGCAAGTGTTGTAACTTCGGCAGCTCCGTACGTATACGCGGCGAGATTTGCGTACGGCAAGCGGGCTGCCGTGCGCGATCCGCGCGGTGCGACAGGGTCGGCGATTCTAGCTCGTTCCGCTCGATCGATCGCCGCCGATCTCGGCGACGAACGAACCAATAGGACCGCCCGTCAGTGGTTCGATCGCGACTGTTACGGTCCAATCGGCGAAGAGCCGTACGACCTTCTAATCGCAGCCGGCGATCTCGCTGTAGCCTCGGGCGAATACGCAGTGCAAATCGAATTGGATCGACAGATTCCCGGGACACTCGATTGTGCGGTGGTTAAACCGGTGCCGTTCGATGTTATGGTATCGTTCGATCCGGGTGATGGTCCGATCGAGCGCCGGTTCAGCGTTGCGGTCGAGAAACCGGGGCTCTTTCGCGAGCCGCGCGGGGTAGTTCAGCCGAGAGCCGAAGGCGGGTCAGGCGGGCGGATCCTGCTGGCCGCGCGTGAATCGTGGCAGCGCAGCGATGACGCCGACACCGACGCTTTGCGGGAACTGGCGGGGCGGCTGCGCGACGAAGGCTTTGCGGCCGACATTGTCGCCGCCGGCGAAATCGCCGACCTGCCCGAATGCGATTTGCTACATATTCTGGGTCAGGTTCGACCGGACGAGATGCTGGCGCTCATCGAACGGGCGCGAACCGCAAATATTCCCTGCGTGGTCACACCAATGGCTCAAGATGTCGCGCGCGAAGCGCTTTGGGGCGCCGCGATGGTGCCGGTAAGTTACAGGGTGGCGACCGACGACGTCGGCATCGATGAATACTTGGGCGCGCTGGCGCGCCGCCGTTTGCAAGCCGACGGTATGCCGGGACTTGGGCAGGAACCCTTTAGCGGCTATACACGGACACTGGGCCAAGCATTGCAGCTTGCGTCGGTCGTGCTGGTAAGCGGATCGGCAGAAGAAGCCTTTATTCGAGATCGTTACAGCGTGAGCGGCGCTATTCATGCGATGTCTCCGTACCTCAATACCCTGACGATGCCGGAGCCGATCGATGCGATGGCGGGTACCGGGGATTTCATTCTTTGTCATGCTCCGATCGAAACTCGCTGCAACCAGATGCTGCTTGCGCGCGCCGCTATGCAGCTAAAGCTGCCGCTGGTGCTGGCGGGGCCCGTCTGCGAGGCCGATTATTATATGCTGCTGCGGGAGTTCTGCGACGAAAGCGTGGCTTTTCTTCCGGATTGCACGGCAGGTCAGATCAACGGCCTGTATCGCCGGGCTCGCGTCTACGCAGACGTGAGTTGGAACTCGTACGGGCTGCACCGTATCGCGCGGGCTGGGGTAAGCGGCAGTGCCCTGGTTGTCTCGGACGCGGGCTACGCAGCGGCGCTCTTAGGGCCCGGAATTTGGCAAGCCGACCCAGCGTCCACGGAATCTATCAAGGTCGCGATCGGCGATGCTTGGTCGCATGTGCGAGAGAGTTCTGTAAAGATCGCGGAGACTTGCGGCAGGATCGCGGCCGCTTGCGACCCGGTTTTGAGCTTCAAGACGATCATTTCGGCCTACGCAGAGGCTCAATCTCGGACCCCAGTCTCCTAAACTGCCCTTCCCGTTCCGCCGAAATACTAGAGTAGGAATATCTTGGAGGATACACATGGACGTTCAGGTTGTCGATCCCGCGCAGGCGCCTCCGGCGCCCGCGACTGCTGCGGTTGCCCCCGTATCGACGGTCGCGCCGCCGACATTGCCGGTGCCGCCCACCCAGACCCTGCCGTCTCCGCCGACGTCCCACGGTGATTTAACTCCCGCAATCGCTAAAATTTTTGGATCGGGTGATGCGCCGTCGTCGGCCTCACTCAACGTATCCTATCGGGTTGCTCGACCGCTCGATGAAATCGTCACCGTGTTCAGCGATCCGAATACCGGGAAAGAGATCGCTCAATTTCCGTCTGAGATGATCATTCAAATCGCAGAGTTTTTCGACAAACAGAGCGGCATTACGCTCGACCGGAACGCCTAATGGCCGGCGTTGGTAATAACCTATCCCCGATTTCGTTTCCCGGGATCTCTTCAGGGATCGACTATAATTCGATTATCACGAAGCTGACCTCGCTGACGCTCTCACCCAACATTGCGCTTAATGCGCAGCTGGCGACAATAAACGCGGCTAACCTCGAACTGATTAACATCAATAGCTTGCTGGCATCGGTGCAAGGTTCGTTAACCGCCCTCTCGCAGCCGAGCAATTTTGACAGTTTCAGCGCAACCTCGGGCAACACGGGTATCTTGAGCGCCCAAGGAATCCCGAACGTCGCCGCGACGCCGGGAACCTACGTTATTCAGTCGACCCAAATCGCGACGGCAACCCAAATCACTAACGACCCGGCCGCCGGCCACAAGGAAACCGATCTGCTTGGCGGCGTGCCGAGCGATCAGTTAGCGCTTTCGAAATCTTACGCCGCGATTACGCCGACTAACGGCGTGGGTGGAACCGGCAAAGTCACCATCGACGGACATCAGTTCAACTACGACGTCGGTTCTCAGTCGATCGACACGATTTTTTCGCAAATCAACACCTATTTTAATACCGTTGCAGGCGATGCCAGTTTCCACATTGGGTTTCAAGCCGGCACCGACAAGGTCGCGGTCACCGACGCGAACCAGATCACGCTGGGGAGCGCCAGCGACAGCGGAAATCTGCTTACTGTGTTCAAACTCGATCAGGCTGCAAACGGCGGCGTCCCGGGAGCCTACGCAGTTGACGCGACGTCGGGTGTCGGCGGCATCAATCAAACCACCTCGTTCAATGCCCCGAGCAGCGCGGGTTTCGGAACGCCGGTCACAGCCGGCTCATTCACGATTAACGGCGTCGCGATTG
>JBDTCU010000169.1:0-3917 GCA_039923415.1 Vulcanimicrobiaceae bacterium | reverse complement strand
GTGAAAACTTGCGAGAGGCCATCGCGGCGATTGGGCGCGAATACCTCGAGGTGGAAACGATCTTCAGGAAGAGCTACGAACCCACCCATACAAAACAATCGTGGATGCCCTCGCGCGTTGGTTGGGGTCAACCCTGAGTAGCTTAAGGTCAGATTCAACCAGGTACATCGTCGCGGCCACGGCGGGCTTCGCGTTCTTTCTTCATCTTGCGGCCGCCGGCCGTTATGGCTTTTTCCGCGACGAGCTGTACTTCATTGCGTGCGGCCGGCATCCGGCTTTTGGCTATGTCGATCAGCCGCCGCTCGTACCGCTCATCGCTGCTATGACGCAGGCCTTCGGCCACAACTTGGTGCTGCTGCGCACGGTTCCGGCACTGGCCGCTTCAGGTGTTGTCGTTTTCGCCTGCTTGATCGCGCGCCTCGCGGGCGCAGGGCGTTTCGCTGTCGCGCTCGCCGGCATCGCCACCGCAACGGCGCCGATGTATGTCGGGATTGATGGTACGCTGAATACGTCGGCTTTCGAGCCGCTTGCGTGGGCGGCACTCGCGTATTTCATTGCGCGCGCCGTATTGCTCTCCGACCGGCGATCGCTGCTGTGCGCTGGTGTAACGATTGGTCTGGCACTCGAGGCCAAATACCAGATTGTGTTTTACGCAATACCCCTTGTGGTTGCGCTACTCCTTACGCGGGAGCGGTCTGTCCTTTTCTCGCGCGAGGCCGCGTTCGGGGCCGTCATTGCATTGGCGGTTGCCGCACCGAGCGTCGTCTGGCAGTGGCTTCATGGGTTTCCGTTCCTCGAAGTTATCAGAGCCGGGTCGGCTAGGAACGTGGCTCAGAGCCCGCCGGCTTTCCTCCTGAACCAGCTTGGCGTCATGAATCGCATCTTTGCACCGGTATGGATCGCCGGTGCAGCCGCAAGTTTGACACCCGGTCGCATGGCAAAGCTTCGTTTCCTCGGCATCGCGTTTTTGCTGACATTTGCGTTGATGATGAGCCTGCACGCGAAAGACTACTACTTAGCGGGGCTCTACGCGCCGGTGTTCGCCCTCGGCGCGATCGTTTTCGAGCGATTCGTCAGCGCCGCATCCGTGCGCCTTGTCTACGTTATAGCAGGGGTGGCCTATGCTGCGATCAGCTGGCCGAACGCACTGCCTCTTCTCGATCCCGCGCCGTTGGTCGCATACCTCGATACGATGCATCTTCGACCGCAGGCCCAAGAAAAAGCGTATCGGCAACAGTTAATTCCGCAAAACCTTGCCGATCAACTCGGCTGGGAAGACCTTGCCCGTGACGTCTCGGCGGTGTACCACTCTTTGCCGCAAAGCGAACAGAAACGCGCGGCGATCGTTGCGAGCAATTGGGGAGAGGCGTCTGCCATAGACTTCTTCGGCGCCGCCGACGGCTTGCCCCAAGCGCTTAGCGGGCACAACGAATATTATCTCTGGGGTACGCGCGGATATGACGGATCGATCATCATTCGGATCAATTCAGACGACGTCTCTTGGTGGATGAAGCATTGCCGCGAAGCCCATGTGGCCGGGGTATTCGGCGTGAATCGCTTTGTCGAACCGTATGAACACAACCGGCCCATCGTGCTCTGCCACGGCTTTTACCGGCCGCTTGCGGCGGATTGGGCCGAATTCAAAGCGTTCAACTGAGATTTCGCCAGTGTTCGCGGCAGGCCGAAGCTCGGCAGTGTGCTGTTGTCGAAGCGCGTCATCGCGCAGATGCGGTCGCAGGAGAGCGTGAGAACCATCACTCCGTTCGGGCGGAGGGTCTCCGCATGTGGGTCGCGGACATACATTCCGAACGCTGGCTGCCCCTGCGCGGAAACTCACGGCGGTGCGGAACCGCTCGGCCAACTCGCGCCCGCGGAATTCGAGCGGCAGCAGCGGCATCGCAGCGCGAGCGCGTTTGAGCGCGCTGATCACCGACTGTTCGCTGGCATCGAGGATCTGCGCCACCGGCGCAGCCGGGAAGCCGAGAACGTCGCGCAAGATCAGCACCACGCGCTGGCGCGGCCATCCCCAGCGGCACGTCGGGAACGACGTCGCCTCGCTCATCACCGGCACGAATGCGTGCTGTTCGATGGTCGTACCGACGACGCGAAGGTTCGTGAGCGTCCATGGGTCCGTCCGTTCGCCCACGGTTGCCGTGATGCGGTCGGCCACCCGCGGCCGCGTGATTCCGCGCGTACGAAACGGCATCGCCATTGCGGCATCCTGTCGAAGGCAGCATGCTGAACGATGATCGAGCCGTCGACCTTCTGCGCGACCACGACGCCGTGAAGCATCATGGCAGCCGCCACCAGCGCTATCATGGTGGCGGCCGTCCACAACGCCCAACAGCGAAAAGCCCTTCGTTTCTCCAGCCAGGCCCCAGGCCCTTATAACGAAGAGGAGCTGGAAGCCACTGGCGACGATATTGCCGTTCAACGCCTTCGACGACTCTTTTTCTGTCAACGGAGAACGGAACTGTGGCTGATCAGAAACGAAAACTCCTTGTCCCTGCGGGCTGGTGGCAGGCGGCACTCCTCGTTGTGCTTTTCGGCTTCACGGTCTTAGGCATACTTGCGTATCTCACATATACCGACGAACCACCAATCCCAACTGCGGTGGTCGATCCCGCTGGAAACATTCTCTTCGCCGGCGTTGACATTGGGCGTGGGCAAGACGTCTTTCTGCGAAATGGGTTAATGGAATATGGCTCGATTTTTGGCCACGGTGGATATTTAGGACCGGACTATACCGCCGACTATCTGCATCGCGCTGCGCTCGTGGTGCAAAGAATATACGGCGGCCCCCATTCAGATCGGGCAAACTCGCGAACGATCGAAGACTTCCGGACGAATCGTTATGATGCTCGGGCTGGAAGACTAGAGTTCACGGAGGCACAGGCAGTCGCGTTCCGCCAGATGTTTGCGCACTACACCGGCTACTTCGACGAGCCCACGACAAAGTATGGCTTGCGACCTAAAGCGATCACCGACGCGAGCGATTTGCACGCGTTGACTGCTTTTTTCGCCTGGGCTGCCTGGGCTGCGTCTGCGCAGCGTCCGGGAGAAACGTACTCCTACACCAACAATTGGCCTTCGGAGCCGCTCGTTGCGAATCACCCGACTGCCGATAGCCTCGTGTGGAGCGCGCTCTCGTTGATCGTGCTGTTGGGCGGAAGCGGGGTGCTCTTCGCCGCATTTGGTCGATGGAATTTTCTAGGATGGCATGGTAAAGAGAAGCAACAACTCACGTTTCGACCGCCAAACGCGGTAAGGCTAACCGAAGGGCAGCGCGCATGTGCATGGTTCTTCCTGGTAATGGCGCTGCTTTTTCTCCTTCAAACCCTAGTGGGGGCTGCGTCCCAGCACTACCGAGCTGACTTGGCAACGTTCTTCGGCATCGATCTCGCGCGCATCTTTCCGTACAACATCACGCGCACATGGCACGTGCAACTCGCGATCCTCTGGGTCGCGACGGCGTTCTTGGCGGCTGGAATCTTCCTAGCACCCATAATCGCCGGTCGCGAGCCGCGCGGACAGCGGCCGCTGATTTACGCGTTGCTCATCGCTCTTACAGTCGTCGTCGCGGGTAGCCTCGCGGGCGAGTTTGCCGGCATGCATGGCTGGGTTCGGCATAGCTGGAGTTGGCTCGGCAATCAAGGATTCACATATCTAGACCTTGGGAGATTGTGGCAGATATTGCTCGTCATCGCGCTGTTCTTCTGGGCGGTGATCCTCTACCGCGGATTACGGGGTCGTTTAAGATCCGAGCACGCCGGAAATCTGCCCTGGGTATTCTTCTACTCCGCACTCTCGATCCCCGCGTTCTATGCAGTCGGTTTACTCGTCGCGCCACATGCGAACTTCACGCAGAACGACTTCTGGCGATTTTGGGTCGTGCATTTGTGGGTGGAAGACTTCCT